>JBBPIG010000024.1:0-46799 GCA_038040445.1 Acidobacteriota bacterium
GGGGGGGGGGGGGGGGGGGCGTGGGGGGGCGGGGGGGGGGGGGGGGGGCGCGCCCGGGCGGGGGGGGGGGGGGGCGCCGCCCCGGCCCGCCCCGCGGGCAGGCCCGGCGGCCGCGCCCCCCCGGGGCCCCCCCTATTGGCCATTTTGTCCCTTTCCCCGCGTTGCGGGGCGCCCCCGGCGGGCCGTCCCTACATGCCTGTTGAGGGATCTATGAAGAACGCGCGCTCATGGTTGGGGGTGATTCTGCTGCCGGTTGTCGTGCTCGGCGGACTTTTCCTGATGAACCGCAACAATGCGGCGAGGAATCTCGAGTGGCCGACGCAAATGCAATACTCGCCGGCGTATCTCTCTCAAACCCCCAATCCTGTTTTGCCCAACGGAATGACGCAGCAGATGCCCGTAGCCGGCACGATACCCCGAGGCTATCAGCCGTTTCATTACGGGCCAGGTCCAGAGGAAGCGATTCGCGCGGGCAACGAACTGAGGAATCCGTTTCAACCGACCGAGGAGAACCTGGCGCGCGGGCAGCAGGTGTTCAACAACTACTGCGCAGTGTGTCACGGAGCGACGGGCGCTGGAGACGGGCCGCTCATTCCGAAGTACCCGAATCCGCCGGCTTACAACACCGGCAAATCGAAGGCGCTAGCGGATGGGAATATCTTTCACGTCATCACGGCGGGGCGTAAGGACATGCCGGCGCAGGCGGCGCTAGTGTCATTCGACGATCGCTGGAAGGTGATTCTGTACATCCGCAAGCTGCAAGGGAGGTAGCAGTAGCATAGGCTTCAGCCTGTGTCCGCCGGTGATGCGAAGAGCGATTTGCACAGGCTGAAGCCTATGCTACCTCGGGAGTCTGGATTATGCCCTACAGGCCGCTCATATCGGATCGAGAGAAAAAGACGCTGATCGCTCTGGTCGCGGTTGGCGTGCTGGGCTTTGGCGCTGGACTGGCATTCAACAGCGCGCGCCTGTGGCCGAGCTTTCTTCTGAACTCAGTTTTCTTTTTGACGCTCGCGTTGGGAGCGATGGTCTTCGTCTGCATCCATCACCTTTCGAATGCGGGTTGGAGCGCGGCCCTCAGGCGAATTCCCGAAGCGATGATGACCTATGTGCCGATCGGCGCGATCGCGATGCTGTTGGTCTTTTTCGGCAGGCACTCGATCTACGAATGGTCACATGGCATCGCACCGGCCACCGAAGCGATGAAGATGAAGGCGGCGTTTTTGAACACTCCCTTTTTCTTCGGGCGCATGGCGGTGGTGCTGGTGATCTGGTGCGGTTTCGCGTATCTGCTTTGGCGTGAGTCACGCCGCCAGGACGAAGACGGCCTGCTGGAACACACCGACCGCAGCAAGAAGTACTCGGCGATTTTTCTCGCGCTCTTTGCGGTCACGTTCTCGCTTGCGAGCTTCGACTGGTTGATGTCGATCGAGCCTGAGTTCTACAGCACCATTTTTGCCTTCTACTGCTTCTCGGGTCTGTTCGTGAGCGGAATCGCGGCGGTGACGTTGCTGGTGATTCTGCTCCGAAGGCGCGGATTTCTCGCCCAGATCAATGAAGATCACCTGCACAACCTCGGCAAGATGATCTTCGGCTTCTCGACGTTTTGGGCGTACATTTGGATATCGCAGTACCTGCTGATCTACTACGCGAACCTGCCCGAGGAGACGGTCTTCTACCTTCGCCAGACATCGACGCCGGGATGGAAGGCGCTGTTTCTGATCAATCTGCTTGTGAACTGGCTGATCCCGTTTGTGCTGTTGATCTCTCGCAAAGCGAAACGAAGCGAGGGGCTGCTGCTCGCCGCCTGCGTAGTCATTCTGTTCGGCCACTGGCTTGATCTGTACTTGACAATTTTTCCCGCGCTCGGCGGATCGTCGATGGTGGGTGTCGTCGATCTGGCTCTGGCAGCCGGTTTCGGGGCGCTGTTCCTTCTGACCTTCGCGACCGCGCTAAGCGGAGTTTCGCTGGTGCCGGTCCATGATCCTTACCTGGCCGAGAGCTTGACGCTTCATTCCTTCGAAGCGCCTGAAGAAGAAGGGATGCTTCGCGACAAGCACGCGAACCGCGCCCTGCTGCTGTCGACCATCGCATTCGCGATCAGCTTTTCGGTGTGGGGGCTCGTCGGTTCGCTCGCGCCGAAGTTTCGCGAAATGTACCACCTATCGGCGTTGCAGACTTCGCTGCTGATTGCAGTGCCGGTGCTGCTCGGCTCTGTGGGACGCATACCGATGGGCATTCTTGCTGACAAGTTCGGCGGGCGAATCGTCTTCGGCCTGCTGCTCTGCTTCTGCGTGATTCCTGCTGTGGGCGTCAGTTGGACGGGATCTTATAGCTCACTGATCGCCTGGGGACTCTTGATCGGATTTGCGGGCACCAGTTTCTCAGTAGGCGTGGCGTTCGTCTCGAAGTGGTTTCCGGCAAAGTACCAGGGCACCGCGCTTGGAATCTACGGCATGGGAAACATCGGGCAATCGGTCGCGGTGTTCGGCGCGCCCGCGATCGTCGCCGCAACCGGCGATTGGCGCATCCCGTTCTGGATCTACGGCGCGGTTGCTGGAGTCTTTGGGCTCGTGTTTCTCTTGTTAGCTCGCAACGCTCCGATCAAAGCGCCGCCGAAAACAGTAAGCGAGTATCTGGTCATCTTGAAGCGCGAGCCCATCGCGTGGGTGCTCTCGCTCTTTTACTTTCTAACGTTCGGCGGATTCGTTGCGTTGAGCATTTACCTGCCGACGCTTCTCAAGGACATCTTCTCACTGAGCCCCACGGATGCGGGCGCTCGAGTCGCGGGCTTCGTGATCGTAGCGACTGGGATGCGCCCGGTTGGTGGTTGGCTTGCAGATCGATTCGGCGGCCCGCAGGTGCTCGCGCTGGTTCTCGGGCTGATCGCGATGCTTGCGATTGGGCTGACGTCAACGAGCATGGTGCTCTTCACGATCGGCGCTTTAGGCACGGCCGCGCTGTTGGGACTTGGCAACGGCGCAGTCTTCAAGCTCGTGCCCGAGTATTTTCCGCGTGAGACCGGCACGGTGACCGGATTGGTAGGAGCTGCGGGCGGGCTTGGTGGTTTCTTCCCGCCGCTGGTGCTCGGTGTGATTCGAGGTCAGACAGGCTCATACACTCTCGGTTTTGTTTTTCTCTCCGGCTTTGCGCTGGTCTGCTTTGCGGTGAACTACCTCGTCTTCTTGCGACGACAAGAGGAGCGCGAAACCGCACCGGCAGACTAGCACGTAATCGTCAAATGCATTGCCTCAAGCCATATCGAACGAAAAGTGGCGGACTATCGGATAGGCCGTAGATGTTGAGTTGCGCCTTAGACGAGAGCTTCAACCTGCACATTGTCAGCGGCGTGCTGCGGCGGCTTCCAACCGCGAGCAATGTCTTTGGGTCTCAACTGGGAGATACTTACCGCGCCACCGTCTCCAGAACCTCACCTTCCTCAAGATCTTGGAACTGATTGATTCGAACGTCCCCCTCGGGGAAGTGCGCGATGATTTTCAGCTCGCCACCCATTGCTTCGATGTACTTGCGTAGAGTGCTGACGTACATGTCAGCACGCCGCTCCAGTTTGGAGATTGCCGGCTGTTCGAGATTAAGCTGTTCGGCCAGGTTGCCCTGAGTTAAATCGCGCGCGCTTCGTAGCTCGTGCAGGGCCATATCCTTCATCATAAGCGCGGTTTTATCCCGAGAGCGCGTTTGGGCGTCCGGCTTCATTTGGCCCCTAAGAGTTTTGAATGACTTAGCCATCGCTTGATCCCTCCTTCTCGACTGCTATCACGTGCTCTTCATAAAGCCTATCCGCAATCGGAACATATCGGTCGTACCACCGATCATCGCCAGTCTTATCGCCGCCGATCAGGAGTATGCCTACGCGGCGAGGATCGAACGCATAAAGAACTCGGTATGGGCGTCCCTTATGTTGAATCCGCAGCTCCCGCATAACACCGTGCTTTGACCCCTGAATCCCTGAACTATGTGGATATGGGAGCCTGGGTCCCATTTCCTCCAGCAATCCGACGGACGCGGCGACATCTTCTTGTTCTTCTACTGTGAGGCTGCTCCACCAAGATTCGAGCTCATCGGTGTATTCAACCTCCCACTTCATTTACTGAGATTACTTTGATGGAATATTCCTGTCAAGGAATATCACCAGATCCTGAACTTCTACAAGGACCGATACAAACAATAGCGTACTCGCGGCGCGATGTGACCGCCGTCACGAGCGCCCGTGACAGCGCTCACGGCAGTTCGAACCAGTGCTCTCTTATAGTCAACTCGGTACGTTCACTCGGCCCAACTCTACAACCAGGAGATTCACATGCCTGAGAAGGTCAAAGCAATAGATTTCATGTACTACGTCGCGACTCGCGAATTCATGGAGCAATGGGACCGCGCCAAGGAGGGCGAGTTGATCTGCCGAATGGAGCGCGCGATCGGCGGCCTGCCGCGATTCGAGTCTATAGAAACGATGCTCGGCAAAATGGACGAGGCCGGCGTCGAAAAAGTCTTCATCACTCAGACCAAGATGTGGTCTTACTGGCGCAAGTGGATGTACATGGACACCAAGCTCGAAGACGTTCTGCAATACACCGAAAAGTACCCCAAGCGTTTCATAGGACTCGCGGGCTACAACCCGTTTCGAATTCGCGAGAGCCTTCGCGAGATCGAGACGGCGGTGACGAAGCACAACTTCAAAGGCGTTTACGTTCACATCTACGGCTTCGACATTCCGCTCAGCGACGCGAAAATGTACCCGCTCTACGCGAAGTGCGTCGAGCTCGAGGTCCCCGTCTCGATGCAGGTTGGTCACGTGCTGGAAGCCATGCCCAGCGAGGGAGCGCGCCCGATGTTTCTCGACCGGATCGCCTGCGACTTCCCCGAGTTGAAGATGATCGGCGCGCACACCGGATGGCCGTGGGTCGATGAGCTGATCTCGGTTTGCTACAAGTGGGAGAACATCTGGTTCGGCGTGGACGCGTGGGGACCGAAGTATCTTTCACCGCAGATCATTCAATTCATCGGCAGCCGGCTTGGACGGGACCGGTGCATCTGGGGAACGAACGGCCTGCCGTGGAAAGAGAACCTGCAGCAACTCGACGAACTAGGTTTGAAGGAGGAGGTCAAGCGAAAGCTGCTCCGCGATAACGCGATCGAGTTGTTCAAGCTGTGAATTGCCGCGATGAACCTGAGTAGCGCCCAAACGCCTGCTGTTCACCGTCAACCGGTTTCGAAGGAGTAAGCAACGATGAAGACTAGGGATTTCGCGGGAAAGTCGGTGATCGTCACAGGCGGCGCGCGGGGAATTGGCCGCGCCGTCGTGAGCGCATTTGCCGAAGCCGGCGCCGATGTCGCGATCGGCGACTTTCGCTTGGATGAAGCAAAGGCGACGGCGTTCGATATCAGCGAATCGACCGGCCAGCGAGTCGTCGCGGTTCGGGCTGACGTCACCAACCTCGACGACGTTCACGCGCTTCGCGACGAGACGCTGCGCCTCTTCGGAAAGATCGACGTATTGGTCAACAGCGCCGGCTGGGATCGGCTGTTGCCGTTTGTGAAGACAACGCCCGATATGTGGGACCGCATTATCGCGATCAACTTCAAGGGCGTGGTTCACACTTGCCACGCGATACTGCCGCACATGTCGGAGCGCAAAGAGGGCGCGATTGTAAATCTCAGCTCGGACACTGCGCGAGTCGGTTCGTTCGGTGAAGCGATCTACGCTGCGTCGAAAGCGGCTGTCATAGCCTTTTCCAAGACGCTGGCCCGCGAGCACGCCCGCGACAAGATCCGAGTGAACGCCGTGTGTCCCGGTCTCGTGGACACCCCGCTTATTGAAGAGATGAAGCAAGATGAGTTCACTCACAAGATTTTGGACTCGATCGTCAACTACATTCCGTTCAAGCGGCTGGGTCGCCCCGATGAGATTGCGCCGATGATTCTGTTCCTGGCATCGGACGCGGCGAGCTACATCACGGGACAGGTGTTCAGCGTCAACGGCGGATTGAATATGGTTGGTTAGCATGTAGGGGCGTCGCTCCGCCGGCGCCCCTTGATCGCTGGCTGCGTCGCGGATGCGGAAAGAGGGGCGCCGACGGAGCGACGCCCTTACAGGTCATAACGAAGGGGCTCGCATGAACGAACGCGTATTTCACGAATGGCGAGACAAGCCTCTTGAAGAAGTGCTCTACGAGTGCCGCGAGATGTTTGAGGACACGACCTTCCCGACCGTGCGGCGATGGCGAGAAGCGGGCGGCAGAGTCATCGGCCACTTTCAAGTCTACTTTCCCGAAGAGATCGTACACGCTGCTGGGCTGCTGCCGGTCAAGATTCGCGGCGCTCAGGTCGAGGCGATGCAAGCCGACTCACGCTTCGGTTCGTACCTCTGCTCGATTCTGAAGACCTCGCTCGAGCTTGCGTTGAGTGGACGATTGCAGTTGGAGATGTTCGTGACTCATCCGATTTGCGACGCGGCGCGCAACCTCGCGGCGGTCTGGGGGAGGAACTTCAGCTACCCGTGCCAGATTCTGTACCTGCCGCAGAACGCGAACTCGTCTCATGCTGCCACCTATCTGCGCGGCGAATACGATCGGTTGAAGCGCGCGGTCGAAGCGATCAGCGGAGTTCCGGTCAGCGGTGATCCGCGGCGGCAATCTGAATTTCGGCTGCTTCTTGCCGCTGGTTTTGTCAGCGGCGCGCCGGTCACCGATGACGCGCTGCGCAAATCGATTGCGATTTACAACCAGAACCGTGCGCTGCTGCGTGAGTTGTATGCGATCAAGCAAACCACACCATGGCTGATCTCGGCTGACGAAGCATACGTGCTTGTCGCGATCGGCGGCGTGATTCCGCGCGACGAGCACAACGAGTTGCTGCGCTTTGTGCTGCCGATGATCCGTGAGCGCAATGCGCGGCCGAAGGACAAGATTCGCGTGGTTTTCGAAGGCGGTTTCTGTGAACAGCCGCCGCTCGATTTGATCCGGGCAATCGCTCGGTCGTGCTACGTGGTGGACGATGACTTGCTGATCGGCATGCGATGGATAGTGGATGACGTGCCGCTGGAGGGCGACCCGTTGATGAATCTGGCGGAGGCTTACCTGGAGAAGTCTTCATACAGCCCGGTTCAGCACGACTTGCGCAAGCCGAAGGAGAAGATGCTGCTCGAGCGCATAAGGTCTTCAAGAGCGGACGCGGCGATTATTACTGCGGCGAAGATGTGCGAGCCGGGGTTGGAAGAGCAGGTCGCGTACACGCGCGCTCTCGATGAGGCCGGCATACCATATTTCGTTGGCGAGTTCGAAGAGAACATGACCAGCTTCGATCATATGGAAATTCAGTTGGAGACGTTCGTCGAGAATATTCTGTTCAGTTGAGGGCGGGGAGAGAGGGGTGTGAAATACCACCCACGGCAGAGACTGTGCGAAAAGGTCCGGGAATACCCCAACTTCAGTTGGGGGTATTCTTCGGAACGAGGTGACTGCCAAGGACAGAGCTGATGACTGAGCTACAGGCAACATCTGAAATAGTCGGGCGCGCGAACAACGACGGCGCAACCTTGTTTCGAGCGTGGTTCGAAAGCCTCACCGCAATAGCCGAACGCGGAGAACAAGCTGCCTACGTCTTCGTTATGGGAAGCATGACCGAATTGCTTCGCGTCTTCGATCTGCCGGTCGTCTTTCCCGAGATCAACTCGCTCCAGACAGCCGTCCGCCGAGTTGCCCACGAGTACCTGAACCAGGCCGAAGACTACGGCTACTCGCCCGACATCTGCGGCTACGTGAAAGCCGACGTTGCCGTGCAGCTTCGCGGAGGCGAGCACCCGATGGGTCGCATTCCGAAGCCTGCGATTGCCGTGCTCACCAACGCCTGCAACACCTACATCAAGTGGGCCGAGATATGGGAGCGTATGTATCACGTTCCTGTTTTCACACTCGACATTCCCGGAACTCGCGCGGCCGGTACCCAGACGTGGCCAGGTGATCGTGATTTTGAAAACGACCGCGCGTACGTCGCTGCCCAGATCAAGGAACTGATCAGCCTATGCGAGCAAGTCACCGGGAAGAAGTTCGACATCGACAGGCTGCGCGAGTCGATGACTCACACAAACACGATGAGCCGCGGGTGGAAGCGCGTGCTCGAATTGAATAAGAACCGCCCATCGCTGTTCAACGCGGTCACCGACGGCACGATCTATCTGGGCGTTTCGAACGCGTTTCGCGGCGCCGAAGAAGGCGCGAGCTACTTCGATGACCTGGTCGAGGAGATGGAATACAAAGCGGCTCACGGGATCGGCACGCTGACCGATGAGAAGTACCGGCTGATCTTCGTAGGCGTGCCGTGCTATCCGATCTTCCGGCGTTTCAACGAGCTGTTCACCGAATGGGGCGGCACGTTTGTGAACTCGACTTATTTGTGGTTCGCGGCCGGAGGTGCAAACACCGGATTCGAGTACGACCTCAAGCGTCCGCTCGAGAGTCTTGCTGAAGGCGTTCTCATCACCGTGCGCGATGCGATGGACAGCATGTTTTATCAGGACCAGGCGCTTATTCAGATGATCGATCCGTTTCACATCGACGGTGTCGTGTATCACCCGATCAAAAGCTGCCGAACAGTTTCGACAGGGTTGGCAGACAATCGCCGCGCGCTGATGGCCTCGCGTGACATCGCGAGCCTGTTTATCGAGTCGGACATGATGGATCGACGCGTGGTGTCCGAAGCGCAGCTTAAGAATCGGGCTGACGCTTTCTTTGAGGGACTGGCATCACGGCGACTGGCAGCCGCAAGGTAGTGAGTCGTGCCTGTACGGGCGGTCCTCCGTGGCCGCCCCTCCTCCTGTAATAGGTCCTTCTGCTGCAAGAATTGCGGCCACGGAGGACCGCCCGTACAGGCCACTGAAACAAGGACAACGCATGTCATATGCAGCGGGCGTGGACGTAGGCTCCACGCAGACCAAGGCAGTCATCATCGACGAGTCGCGGCAGATCGTCGGCCGCGCGCTGATCGATACCGGGGCGAACGTAGTCGCCGCTGCGGAGAAAGCCTTCGCCGAAGCGCTCGAGGACGGGAGCCTTCAGGAGCCCGAAGTCGAGTACGTGATCGGCACTGGCTACGGCCGGTATCGCGTGACCTTCGGCAACGCGCAGATCACGGAGATCAGTTGCCACGGCCGAGGCGCAGTGCAGATGTTCCCCCGCACTCGAACGGTCGTCGATATGGGCGGACAAGACACCAAGGCGATCCGCGTGAATCCTGCCGGCGAGATCGTGGACTTCTGCATGAACGACAAATGCGCCGCCGGCACAGGACGCTTTTTGGGAGCCGCTTCTGCGGCGTTGGATATTCCGCTCTCTGAATTGGGCGGGGTCGCATTGAAGGCCGAGCGGCCGGTCCGCATCAGCACCACCTGCACGGTTTTCGCCGAGTCCGAAGTCCTGTCCTGGCTGGGCAAAGGCAAAAAGATCGAAGACATCCTGGCAGGCGTGCATCAGTCGATCGCCGCGCGCTCGATCGGTCTGCTGCGCCGGGTTGGCGTCGACGAGGAAGTGACTTTCACGGGGGGCGTCGCGCGGAACATCGGGATGATCGAAGCGCTCAATCGCGGTCTTGGGTTGAAGGTCAACGTGAGCGAAGACTCGCACTTCATGGGAGCGCTGGGCGCCGCGCTGTTCGCGCTAGATCGTATTATGACAAGCCGCGCCCCGGCACTGTCGGAGGCGCTTGTATGACATTCACTGCCGGCATCGATCTCGGGTCTACTTACACCAAGGCGCTGATCTTAAGCGATGAGTTGGAGATCGTAGGCAGGGCAATCAACAACACCGGTTTCAAGCTGGCGGAGATCGCCCGACGAACATTTAAGCAAGCCTTGAACGAAGCGGGCCTCGAATCGAACAAGGTGTCTTACATCATCGCCACCGGCTTCGGCCGGCACATGGTCGGGTTCAGCGATGCTGCGGTGACCGATCTAACGGCCAGCGCTCGCGGCGCCAACTTCCTGTTTCCAAACACGAGGACGATTCTCGACGTAGGGGGCCAGACAATGAAGGCCAGCCGGTTGGACTCCGTCGCCAAGGTGAAATCCTTTCGCCTGAACGACAAGTGTGCGGCGGGAACCGGAGCGTTTCTCGAGAAGACCGCGCGATATATGGGCTTCAGCACGGAAGAAATCGGCCCGCTGGTGGCGACTTCAAAAGAAGCGGTGCCGATCTCCGGTGTGTGTGCGGTGTTCGCCGAGTCGGAAGTGATCAATCAGCTTTCGCTTGGCGCGGCGCCGGCCGACATCATGCACGGCGCGTTTTCGTCGCTGGTCGATCGCTCGGTGCAGTTGATGAAGCGCGTGCAGATGGAGCCGGCGTTCACGCTGATCGGGGGCATCTTGCGATTCGAAACGATGGCTCGACTGGTCCGCGAGCACCTGAAATCTGAGGTCAATGTTCCAGGCGGTGACATGGTTCAGTTCACGACGGCGCTGGGCGCCGCGATTCTCGGACAACAGCGATTGAAAAAGCTGCGTGAGAGCGGCGCTATAGTTGAGCGGATGCCCCTTCAAGATAGAGTGAGTATTTGATTGGACGACCGCGGGCGGCAAGTATCAGGGGTAATACGAATGGCGATCGATGAGCATTGTGTTCCAAAGAGAATCCTCGAGAGGCTTCCATTCTCCGCGCTTGAGAGTGATGGATGGGAGCGACGTTTCATTACCGGGGTGGACCGTGCTGACGAAGCGGTTGCTTTGTATTCGCAGCTTGGCTTTGAAGTTCATGTAGAGCCCGTGCTTGCCAATGAACTCGGCGGCGACTGCAACGAATGCGCGCTGGTAGCGACATGTCAATTCAAAACGATCTATACTCGCAGAACTCCGGCCGGGACCGGGCCGAATCAGAACAACTCGATATGAACACGCCGATCGAAATTCTCAGGCGCGAGCATCGCGTTTTCGAAGGAGCCGGCGCTGCGAGGGAGAGACACGTGGTCGCTGCCTTACTGGGAGTGCCTGTGACACCGGTCACCGCGAACCGTGACGATGGTCATAGTTGTCATTAGGATTTGCAGCTAGACTATGCGCGGACAACGGGCTCGCAGGCGCGAGGATGCCTCTCGCGGGAGATCGCGTGAAAGGGACGGTCGGCAGCCACCGGGCGAGGAGGTGATAATGAGACGCGTTTTGCTGATAAGCTTGATCTTCGGCGCAATGACAATCATCGTCAGCGCTCTTGGTGCGCTCGCCACTGCCGGGCCGCCCGGCAAGGAAATGGCGGTCGTAGATATCCCGGATAGGACAAAACTCCTGAAGGCCACGCTTGAGGGGAAGTACATCCTCGTTCACGACGATGAGAAGATGGCGCGAGGTGAGCCCTGCTTCTACGTCTACGAGTACAGCCAGGACCCGGCGGGCCAACCCGAGCTGAAACCAGACAAACTCGTCGTGTCGTTTCACTGCGAGCCAGTTCAGCACGAAAAGGCGAGCCGTCTAGTGCTGACTTACGGGATGGCGTCCGCCACTTTGTTCGAGCTTCGCGAGATCCAATTCGCGGGCAGCTCCGAAGGGCACCGCGTGCCCTGACACGAATCAGCGCTATGAACTTTCATTGCCGTGGATCAAGCGGCGAGCGCGGTAAAAGGAGAACATAAGGCGGAGAGCAGTGCTGCCAGGCTCGGCTCTCCGCTGAACATCGCCGAAAACTCCAAGTCTAGTTGCAACCCGCCACAAGAGCCTGCCGGGCGAGTCCCACCTTCTCGCCAGGCGATTCTCCGAGTGATGCGCTGCTGAGTCGGCGCTTGGGGTCTTTCACACAGCGGCTGGGTGAGTTTTCCCAAGATTTGACCGTCACTTCTACGATCCTGCCCGGAAACCGCCTTTCCGCTTCGGCACCTCTATTGCTATGCACTCACATGTGATCCGACTGTCTGACCGTAAGTAACCTACCGGTCAAACACGTCGAACTAAGGAGCCGCTATGAATTCGCCCTACGGTTTGGAGGTTAACGACAGTTGCGTCAATTGCAAGTTACGATCAGAGGGCTACTTCTGCGACTTCGACGCGGAGCTGGTGAGATCATTTGAGACGCTCAAGTACGCGACGGTTTTTCCAAAGGGAGCGGTGCTCTTTGTAGAGGGCCAATCTCCGCGCGGCGTGTTCATGCTTTGCTCGGGCCGAGTGAAGCTAACGACGTGCTCGAGCGATGGCAAGTCTCTAATAACGAGAATTGCCGAAAGCGGCGAAGTACTTGGTCTGGGCTCCTCCGTTTCCGGGAAACCCTACATGGCAACGGCCGAGACGCTTAATCCCTGCCAGGTGAACTTCATAAAGCGCGAAGATTTTCTGCACTTCCTAAAAGAGAATGGCGCCGCCTGCCTTCGCGTGGCAGAGCACTTGAGCAACAACTACCACGACGCGTTCGAGCAGGTACGATCGCTTGGACTCTCGCATTCAGCCTCCGAGAAGCTCGCAAAGCTGATGCTCGAGTGGTGCGTCAAGAGCGGTAAAGAAATCGACAAAGGAATCAGCTTGAAGCTTACGCTCACTCACGAAGAGATTGCCCAGATCATAGGCGCGTCGCGAGAGACAGTTACTCGGCTCCTGGGCCTCTTTAAGCGAAAGCAAATGATTTACGTTAAAGGTTCTACGCTCATCATCCGCGACAAAGCGGCATTGGAGGCGATGGTCAGCTCATAAGCGTTCTCGTTTACCGCCTATCAGATCCAGCCGGGGTGTGACAGCCGTCACTTCGACCCGTGACATCGGTCATAGCTTCCCCGACCCACTTGAGAGAAAATACCTCCAGCACGGCGAAATTCCGCCGCCCGGTTCAGATATCTGGGCCGCTCCAATCGTAGAGGCGTTCTTAAGTAAAGGGTAGGTAAACCGAAGTGGCATGTGTCATAGGAACAGCGCACGTGGAGTTTGTAAGGGCATCGCTGGAACGCGCCAGCCTGGCCCAGAAACCCGATGATAGTTCCGCCGGTATGTTGAGAGCGGCGTTGGTTGGGAACACCGCCGCCGTAAGCATCTTCCTGGACCACGGTGTCGCCGTAAACGCTACGGACGCAAACGGGCGCACACCATTGATAGAGGCGGTCTTTGGGAGTCATCTCGCTACCGTCGAAGAGCTGTTGAAACGCGGTGCGGACGTAAACGCGCAAGACGCCGACGGTTGGACCGCCCTTATGGAAGCCGCCTCAAAAGGCCGCTCTGATGTCGTGAGGATCCTGCTCGCCCACGGCGCAGATGCGCGCATCAAGAACAAGAAGGGATGGTCCGCTTTGAGGACCACTTCAAGGCGCAACACCGAAATCTCCCGACTTCTCCGGAACGCTGGCGCAGAGTGATCGGCGCCTTAGCAGACCGATGAAAGAGGGAGTGCGACAGCTCTCACGCCGGATGCCGATAATCCCACCAACAACGTTGGTAATTCGTTCATACCAGCCTACCTACAGCCCGAGTTTACTTTTCCAGTCTGTACTCGGACAGGTCGGATATGAACGATCCACCAACTGCGTTGGTGGGATAGCCCGTGAACACCTGTGTGTTGTCGACTTTTTCAGCAGCCTGTTAGGTGCGGCACGGCATTCTCATTGAACTTGCAGTGTATAGAGAATAGGGGGATATTCCATGCACCGCGAGCAAGTTACGATAGACGGCAATGAAGCCGCCGCCTACGTTGCATTCAAGACCAACGAAATCATCGCAATCTACCCGATCACACCTTCATCGCCGATGGGCGAGTTCGCCGACGGTTGGGCTACGTCAAAAGAGAAAAACATCTGGGGAATGACTCCGGTCGTCCGCGAGATGCAATCCGAGGGCGGCGCTGCGGGCGCTGTGCATGGCGCGCTTCAAAGCGGAGTGCTAACTACCACCTTCACAGCCAGCCAGGGCTTGCTCTTGATGATGCCCAACATGTTCAAGATCGCCGGCGAGCTTACAAGCACAGTCTTTCACATCGCGGCTCGCTCGATCGCTTCGCACGCATTGTCTATCTTCGGGGATCACAGCGATGTGATGACTACGCGCACAACAGGCTGGGCGATGCTGTTCGCCAACTCGATTCAAGAAACGATGGACTTCGCTCTGATCGCCCAGGCGAGCACACTCCGCGCGAGAGTTCCTTTTCTTCACGTCTTCGACGGCTTCCGCACTTCGCACGAAGTGATGAAAATCGAGAAGCTATCTGAAGATGACATTCGCCGAGTGATAGACCCCAATCTTGTGCGCGCGCATCGCGAGCGAGCGCTCACGCCCGATCACCCGGTGATCCGAGGAACCGCCCAAAATCCAGATGTGTTTTTTCAGTCGCGGGAGCGAGTTAATCCTTACTACCAGGAAACTCCGGGCACGGTTCAAGAGGTGATGAATGTATTCGCCGCACTGGTCGGCCGACGTTACCACCTGTTCGACTACTCGGGCGCCAACGACGCTGAACGAGTCATCGTGATGATGGGGTCAGGCTGCGAAACAACTGAAGAAACCGTGCACGCTCTTCGCGACAGCGGCGAAAAAGTAGGGCTTGTTAAGGTGAGATTGTATCGGCCGTTCTCTGGAAAGGATTTGCTCGAGGCGTTGCCGACAACCGTCAAGAAGATCGCGGTGCTCGATCGGACAAAAGAACCGGGCGGCGCCGGCGAGCCTCTCTATCAAGATGTGATTACCGCTCTCGCCGAGGCCACGATGAGCGGAGAGTCTCGATTTCAGCAGACGCCTCGCGTAGTCGGGGGCCGATACGGGCTGGCCTCAAAAGAGTTCACCCCTGCGATGGTCAAAGGAGTCTTCGACGAGCTCAAGAAGGACAAGCCCAAGAATCACTTCAGCATCGGAATCGTCGATGACGTGAGCTTCACAAGCTTGTCCTATGATGCGGGCTTCAACACCGAGCCCGAAGACGAAGTGCGAGCCGTGTTCTGGGGATTGGGCTCGGACGGAACGGTTAGCGCAAACAAGAACTCGATCAAGATCATCGGCGAGGAGACGTCGAACTACGCGCAAGGCTACTTCGTCTATGACTCAAAGAAGGCAGGTGCGGTAACGGTTTCGCATTTGCGGTTCGGTCCGCGCCCGATCCAGAGCACCTATTTGATTCAGCGCGCAAACTTCGTGGCGGTTCATCAATTCAACTTCCTGGATCGTTACGATGTTCTCAGTCTAGCCAGTCCGGGTGCCACCTTCCTGCTGAACAGCCCTTACGCGGCGGACGAGGTCTGGGATCATCTTCCGCGGGTCGTGCAGAAGGAGATAATCAGCAAGAAGCTCAAATTCTACGTGATCAACGCCTACGACGTCGCAAGACAAACCGGGATGGGCGTGCGCATTAATACCATCATGCAGACGTGTTTCTTCGCCATTAGCGGCGTGCTGCCGCGCGACGAAGCGATTCAAAGGATCAAAGACTCCATAAAAAAGACCTATGGCAATCGTGGGGAAGCCGTAGTGAACCAGAACTACAAGGCAGTTGATGCCGCGATTGAGAACATGCACGAAGTTAGTGTGCCTTTGAGCGTCACCAGCGACTTTGACCTCTCTCCGATTGTTCCCGCTAGCGCGCCGGAGTTCGTCCAAAGAGTCACCGCGCCGATCATCGCGGGCAAGGGCGATAGCTTGCCTGTGAGTGCCTTCCCTGTTGATGGAACCTATCCGGTAGGCACGGCTCAATGGGAAAAGCGCAACATCGCGCTTGAAGTTCCTGTCTGGGAAACCGATCTGTGCATACAGTGCGGCAAGTGCCTGTTTGTATGTCCGCACTCGACCATACGCGCGAAGGTCTTCGATGAGTCTCTGGTGGCGAATGCACCTGATGGATTCAAGCATATGCCGGCGAAGTGGCGCGAGTTAAGCGATCAGATCTACACGATTCAGGTTGCGGTCGAAGACTGCACGGGCTGCCGTTTGTGCGTTGAGGTCTGCCCCGCAAAGGATAAGAGCAACGTTTCGCGCAAAGCGCTTAACATGAGTCCGCAGCAACCGCTTCGCGACCGCGAGCGCGTTAACTGGGACTACTTTCTCACGCTGCCCGACAAGCCGCGCGATGGAGGCTTACGGTATAACACAATCAAGAACGTTCAACTGCTTCAGCCGCTCTTCGAGTTCTCAGGTGCGTGCTCGGGTTGCGGCGAGACGCCGTACATCAAGCTGGTCACGCAGCTCTTCGGCGACCGCGCGATTATCGCAAACGCGACCGGATGCTCAAGCATCTACGGCGGAAACTTGCCGACGACTCCCTACACGATCAACAGCGATGGCAGAGGACCCGCGTGGAGCAACTCACTGTTCGAGGACAACGCCGAGTTCGGGCTGGGCATGAGGTTTGCACTCGATCAACAAAGCGGTTACGCGAGACAACTGATCGAGCGCCTGCACTCGCTGATAGGCGGACCCCTTACCGAGTGCTTGTTGGGCACCGATCAATCCACGGCCGAAGGGATCAACATTCAAAGAGAGTGTGTCGCCGCGCTCAAAGCCAAGCTGCGCGATGTGCACGAGCCCGAGGTTCGCGATCTACTCACCGTGTGCGATGCGCTGGTCAACAAGAGCGTGTGGATAGTCGGCGGCGACGGCTGGGCATACGACATTGGCTACGGCGGGCTGGATCACGTGCTTGCGAGCGGGCAAAACGTTAACGTGCTCGTGCTCGACACCGAGGTCTATTCAAACACCGGGGGGCAAGCTTCGAAGGCAACTCCGATGGGCGCGGTGGCTAAGTATGCCTCGGGCGGGAAGCCAACGGCAAAGAAGGACCTCGGCTTGATGGCGATGAGTTACGGCAACGTTTACGTCGCGCAAGTGGCGATGGGCGCGAATGATATTCACACGCTGAAGACGTTCATTGAAGCCGAATCCCACGACGGGCCCTCGCTGATCATCGCCTACAGCCATTGCATCGCGCACGGCATCGACATGTCGAAGGGGATGAACCAGCAAAAGATGGCGGTGGAATCCGGCTGCTGGCCGCTCTACCGGCACGATCCTCGCCTCGCGTCGGAGGGCAAGAACCCGTTCCAGTTGGATTCTAAGGAGCCGAGCATCTCGCTGAAAGACTACATCTACACTGAGGGGCGGTATCGCATACTTCAGCAAAGCGACCCGGCTACCGCGAAGCACCTCCTCGGCCAGGCTCAACAGGAAGTGAAAGAGCGATGGAGGTACTACAAGCAACTGTCCGAGATGAATGAGGTGATGCATGAGCTTTAGCTTCGACATGGCTTCACACATACGACATAAGAATTACCCATCTCGCGGTCGGGAAGGGTGGCTTGGCCCCGCCTCTTCTGCGGTTCTGACGTTGGCTTGAAACAAGGCGGGGGCAAGCCACCCTTCCCGACCGCGAGATGGGCGCGCACTCTGAGAGATTGCGATGGCGGCTGAACAGAGGAGGGACCCGCGATGAATATGGAAACGGAATACTTGGGGATGACGCTTAAGAATCCGATCGTGCCTTCGTCATCGCCGCTGTCGCACAGTGTTGACAGCATCCGGCGTCTTGAAGACGCGGGCGCTTCTGCCGTGGTCATGTATTCGCTATTTGAAGAACAGATAACGAGCGAGAGTTTCTATCTCGACTATTATCTCAGCCACGGCACCGACAGCTACGCGGAGTCGCTTAGCTATTTCCCCGAGATGCAGACTTACAACGTCGGCCCCGATGAATATCTCGAGCTAATCCGCCGAGCGAAGGAAGCGGTCGAAATTCCCATCATCGGCAGCCTCAACGGCACTTCTACGGGCGGCTGGATCGACTACGCTTGCCGCATCGAAGAAGCGGGCGCCAACGCCTTGGAGCTGAATGTCTATTACATCCCGACCAGCACCTATCTGATGGGCGCCGAAGTCGAATACATCTACACTGACATTCTGCACGACGTGAAAAGCGCGATAGAGATTCCCGTCGCGATGAAGCTGAGTCCATACTTCAGCTCGACTGCCAACATGGCGCAGCGACTCGCCGATGGAGGCGCCGACGGACTGGTGTTGTTCAACCGGTTCTATCAACCTGACCTGGATATTGAAAAGCTCGAAGTTGTCTCGCGACTCGTGTTGAGCAACTCAGATGAACTGCGGCTGCCCTTATGTTGGGTGGGCCTGTTGTACGGCCGCGTAAATGTGGACTTCGCTATCACAAGCGGCGTGCATACTCACCAAGATGCGCTCAAAGGGCTGATGGCTGGCGCTAAGGTGACGATGATGGCCTCAGAGCTCTTGCAGAATGGAATCAATCGCATCGGTGAGATTCTCGATGAAATGAAACGTTGGATGGAAGAGCACGAGTACAGCTCGGTTAGACAGATGATCGGAAGCATGAGCCAGCAAAACGTCGTCGAGACAGCCGCATTCGAGCGGGCGAACTACATGAAGATGCTGGCGTCGTATCGACCGCTTAGTTAGACGCCCGGCTTTTCGTTAAGCCGCTCTTAAAACTGGAGGCCCCAAGCCAATGGCACAACAAGATGTGGAACAGGCAAGCACGCCTGAACAGCTTCGCGCCTTTATAAAGGCCTTGCTGAATGATCTGCGCGCGCTCGAGAAAATGATTGCCTCGGGCATGATCGAGTCGGGTGTCCGAAGGATAGGAGCGGAGCAGGAACTCTTCCTGGTCAACTCCGGCTGGCGTCCCGCGTCGATCGGCGCGGAAGTTCTCGACAGAATTGCCGATCCTCACTTCACTACGGAAATCGCGAAGTTCAACCTCGAGATAAATCTCGATCCAGTTGTATTCGAAGGTGAGTCTCTTTCGAGAATGGAACGTCAGCTCAACGAGATGCTCGCCAAAGCACGCGCCGCGGCAAACGCCTGCGAAGCTGAGATTGTTCTTACCGGCATTCTTCCTACGATCCGCAAGTCTGATCTCGATCTCAATAACATGACCGCGAGGCCTCGCTACGCGGCGCTGAACAAAGCACTGACCAAGCTGCGGGGCGGAGCTTACGAGTTCAAGTTAAAGGGAGCGGACGAGCTCAGTATCAAGCATGATAACTGGATGCTTGAGGCTTGCTGCACCAGCTTCCAGATTCACTTTCAAGCGGGCTCGGAAGAATTCGCGAATTTGTATAACGTCGCTCAGTTGGTCACTGCGCCTGTGCTGGCGGCCGCCGCCAATTCGCCGCTGCTATTCGGTAGACGCTTGTGGACAGAAACGCGAATACCGCTCTTCCAGCAGTCGGTGGACACGCGGCGTGTTAGCTACAACCTGCGCGAGCGCAGCCCTCGCGTGAGCTTCGGTCAGCAGTGGGTTAAGAAATCACCTCTGGAGCTATTCGAAGAAGACATCGCTCGATTCAGAGTTCTGCTCGGTTCGCCTCTCGACAACGAAGACTCTCTTGCGGCGCTGAACCAGGGGGTGATACCAGAACTGCAAGCGCTTCGGATCTACAACGGTACAGTGTGGCGCTGGAACCGACCGTGTTATGGCATTACCGACGGTCGCCCACACTTGAGAATCGAGGCTCGTGCTTTTCCCTCCGGTCCCACGGTCATTGATGAGGTCGCGAACGCCGCCTTCTTTTTCGGGCTGATGAGAGGTGTTTCGCTCGAGTATCCCGACGTCGCCAATGTCATGGAGTTTGAAGACGCACAAGCGAATTTTCTGGCGGCTGCCCGTCTTGGCCTTGATGCGCAATTCGCGTGGATCGGCGGCAAGGTGATCCCCGCGCGCGGGCTTATCTGCCGTTATCTTCTGCCAGTCGCGCGCTACGGACTGGAAACGGCTAACATTCTACCCGCCGACATCGATCGGTTTCTGGGAGTGATTGAAGAGCGCGTGAGCTCGGGCAAATCAGGATCGCAGTGGCTCTTGAGCTCGCTGTCTGAGATGAGGAAACGAGGAACGAAAGACGAGGTCCTAACGTCCCTGACTGCTGCGACTGTAAGGATGCAAAAAGAAGGGAGGCCGGTACACCAGTGGCCTCCGGCAGAGATAACGGAGGTAACGATGTCGAAGCAGAGCTACCTGTGCGTAGAAGAGTTCATGACCACTGACCTGTTCACGGTCCACGAGGACGAGCCTGTGGAACTGGTTGCCAACTTGATGAATTGGAAACGCGTTCGGCATATTCCGGTCGAGGATGAACAGGGGCGATTGGTTGGGTTGGTAAGTTCCTTTGAGGTCCTTAGCCATCTGTTGCGCGCCGTCAACGAAGGCGACGCAACCCCCGCAACGGTCGGTTCCCTGATGAATAGGGTCCCTCTAACGGTCACGCCTGAGACGCTGACTCTTGAAGCGATCGCGTTGATGCGGCGGGAAAAAATCGATTGCCTGCCGGTTGTCAAGGAGGGCCGGCTCGTGGGAATCGTCAGCGAGCGTGATTTCATCAACGTCGCGGGCCGGCTGCTTGAACGAATGACTGAGTCGCTGGGATCGGGCGACAAAAAGACGCGGCGATTGCAAGGATATGCGAAAACGGCACACGTCTAAGTGCTTGCGGCCGCCTAAGATCCCGCGACTGGCCAGGTTATGCACCTGCAGACTATCAAAGATGGTAAAGCCCGACCCTAAACGATCCCGATAGACAATAATATCACGACCGTTGTGACAGCCGTCACAGCGAGACGTGACGCCGGTCATAGCCGCTTCTTTGATAACACCCTATAGTGTAAATACGGTATCAAACCGTGATCGCTTGGCAGTGCCGGGAGCTGAAGCGGCCCGAGGCAGGCGGATCCAAAGTGCCATAATCAGGAGGGTAATCATGAAGAAAGTCCTTTTTGCAGCATCAATGTTCACCGCACTGGTAATAACCATCGGCGTGTTCACAGCGCCGGCCAAAGCAGAACCGAAGAAAGTCGAGAGGGAAAGGATAGAGTTTAACCAGCAGGTAAAGCTCTTGAACGTGTTCCTCAAGGGCGAATACTTCATCACGCACGACGAGGACAAGATGGCGAAGGGCGAGGACTGCACATACATATACGACGCGAAGGGAAAGCTGGTCGTCTCGTTTCATTGCACGCCCGTCGAGCGCCCAAAGGCAGATCGGTTCAGAGTAGTCACGGCCCGCAGCATCATCACAAATGGCCCGGCTGAAGTAAGAGAGATCCAGTTCGCCGGCAGTACGGAAGCTCATTTGGTTCCATAAACCGAGGGCTCTTGGGGAGCGTTTTGGCTGCTCATTTGTTCCCGCTCCTGCAGTCGAACTGGCTGCAGGAGCCCCGTTTTTCAAGCCTTCGGGATCTTCAAGGAGCTGTCCCCCTGCGACATTGCGGGCGCCAGCATAAACGACGGAGGGGAGTATTATGACTCAAGATGTTCGCGGCACTATCGAGGTGTTGAAAGCGGAGCTCGACTTTGCTGAAAAGGGCGGCTACGGCCGTTCGGTTAAGACACCGTGGCAGCCGACTTCGATCCTTAAAGATTCTCCGAGCTGCCTCAATCTTGGCGACCCGGCGAGGACGCATCCGTGCAGCGAATGCTTGCTGATTGATTTCGTTCCGGCGGAAGCCCGTGCAGAAGATGTGCCTTGCCATCACATCCCGCTCAACGCCACCGGAGCAACCATCGACAAGTTGGAGTTGAAGGAGAACCAGACCGAGATGGAGGAGACGGTCAAGAGTTGGCTCCGCGCAACCATCGACAAGCTCGCGGAGCAGAGAACCGCGTAGATCGCCTAATTGCGAATAGCGAAATCATAGGAGAATTTCGTCCCTTTCGATTCGCCTTTCGCAATTGGCCGAGGGAGGAGGATCGGCGATGTCCGTTGAACTTTACCTTATCGGGCTAGTCCTTACACTCGCCGTGCTGTATTTTGTAGTCCCGTTCGCTGCGGGTGCGTACTTGAGATACCGAGGCAAGCGGGTCATCACTTGCCCTGAAACCCGGAAGCCCGCGGCGGTGGAAGTGGACGCAAGGCACGCCGCCCTAACTGCTGCGATCAGCCATCCAGACCTTCGCTTGAAATCATGTTCGCGCTGGCCCGAGCGCGAGGACTGCGGGCAAGAGTGCCTGCTTCAAGTCGAGCTCTCGCCTGAGGATTGTCTGGTGCGCAACATGCTGACGAGTTGGTACGCTGGCAAGCGCTGCGTCTCCTGCGGAAAAGAGTTTGGCGAGATCACCTGGTTAGATCGCAAGCCAGCGCTACTGAGCCCTCAGGGTGAGACTTTGGAGTGGAGCGAACTCACATCAGAGAAAGTGCCAGACGCTCTAGCGACGCATTTTCCCGTATGCTGGGACTGCCACATAACCGAGAGCTTTTGCCGCCAATATCCGGAGATGATTGTCGACCGCTCGCAAATAGGCGCAGGCATCCACCGTAGTCAAACTAGAGGATAATGGAGAAGGATCATGAAAACAAAAGTAATCACTTTTGCAACGCTTGGGGTTTTAATAGTATGTGCGCTGGGCTGGCTCGCTTCGGCTCAGAGCACCAAGGCCAGCCCAAAGTCAGCGGACGTTGAAAAGGGCCGAAAGATCTTCAATCAATACTGCGCGACGTGCCACGGCCTCACCGGAAAAGGCGGAGGGCCTGCCGCGGCGGCACTGAAGGTGGAACCTCCAGACCTGACAGCAATTCAACAGGTAGGCGAGAAGTTCCCGTTCAGTCGGGTCCAGACCAAGATCGACGGAGAGAAGGAGGTCACGGCTCACGGGTCGAGTAAGATGCCTATTTGGGGAGCGATCTTCAGACGCACCAGCGGCGAGTTGCAACGACACGCCGATGTGTACTGCCTTGTGAAGTATATCGAGTCAATTCAGCGGGTGAAGTAGCTCGCTTTACATCGGGTTGTCCAGCGGCCAACCACCGGACGCATCGCCTTTCGCCTCCGCTGCATATCACTGGAGACCGAACAGACGCCTTTGCAAAGAGAGACGGGCAAACTTTTTGGCAAGCTGGGCAGGCAACGACTGTTAGTTGCTAGTTCGGTGCGGCGGAACGAAGCCCAGACGTTTATCGCCAGATTAGCCCCGCCTGCAAGCGCACGCGCCTTATATCATCACGACTGCTGATGAACACTATGCGCATTCGACCTGTACGGGCGTCCCTTTGTTTGTGGACGCCCCTGCAGCTCAATGACCTTTCCACTGACTCCTAGCCCCGCCTGCCTTCAATCCCGATCTTGCGAGGCCGGCAGCGATTCGCTTACTCGGCAGTGGCTGACTTGCTCTCCTGCTCTTTCCTCTGTTCGATCGCGACGTAGTTTCGCTCGTCGTAACCCAGATACACTTGTCTGGGCCGCGCGATCTTTTGTTCGCCGTCTAGCAACATCTCTTCCCATTGAGCCAGCCAACCGGAGGTGCGCGGGATGGCGAACAGCACCGGGAACATGTCAACCGGAAAGTCCATCGCCTGATAGATGATTCCGGAATAGAAGTCGACGTTCGGATACAGCTTTCTGCTTACGAAATATTCGTCCTCGAGCGCTATTCGCTCCAGCTCGAGCGCAATGTCGAGGATGGGGTTCTTGCCTGTTATTTCGAACACCTCGTCAGCGATCTGCTTGATTATCTTCGCCCTCGGATCGTAGTTCTTGTAGACCCGGTGTCCGAACCCCATGAGTTTGACTTCGCCACCTTTCACCCGCTTGATGTACTCCGGGACTCGCTCCTTCGAACCGATCTCGTTCAGCATCCGAAGCACCGCTTCATTGGCGCCGCCGTGCAGCGGGCCGTACAGCGCGGCCGCCGCCCCTGCAACAGCCGAATACGGATCGACGTGCGAGCTGCCGATGCTGCGCATCGCATTCGTGCCACAATTCTGCTCGTGATCGGCGTGCAGGATGAACAGGACATCGAGCGCGTGCTCGAGCACTCGATTCGGCCTGTACTTCACCTCGGTCATCTTAAACATCATGTTCAGGAAGTTGCCCGGGTAGCTCAGATCGTTATCCGGGTAGTCGTAAGGCATTCCGACACTGTGGCGATACGCAAACGCCGCAAGCGTCGGCATCTTGGCGATGAGCCGGAAGATTTGATGCTTTCGCGATTCGGGGTCGAAGATGTTCTTTGCATCCCTGTAGAACGTCGACAACGCTCCGACCGTTCCTATCAGCATGCCCATCGGATGAGCGTCGTAGTGGAAGCCATCCATGAACTTCTTGATCTGTTCATGAATGAACGTATGGTGTGTGATGTTCCAGGACCACTCCTTCAACTGCTCAGCTGTGGGCAGCTCTCCGTAAAGCAGCAGGTACGCGACCTCGAGATATGTGCTGCGCTCGGCCAACTGTTCGATCGGGTATCCGCGATAGCGAAGGATGCCTTTATCTCCGTCGATGAAGGTGACCCGGCTCTTGCACGAGGCCGTGTTCATGAATGCGGGGTCATAGGTCATCAGCCCGAAGTCTCCGTCCGAAACCTTTATCTTCCGCAGATCCATCGACCGAATCACACCGTTCTCTATTGGGACCTCGTACTGCTTCCCCGTCCGATTGTCTGTGATTGTTAACGTATCTGACGAACCCATAACCACCTCCTCAAGTTCTCGGTTGAATCTCTCTTGCACAATCCCTGTAGCGGCCGAGCCGGCCCCGAGCATCACGATCTGCTGTTTGCTTATCTTTGATCCGATCACATCCATAGCGGCGAGCAACCCCGCAAGCGCCACTGCGCCGGTGCCCTGGATGTCGTCGTTGAAAGTGCACAGCCGGTCTCGATAGCGGTCGAGCAATCGAGACGCGTTGTTCTTCGCGAAGTCTTCCCTCGGTGATGTGCTCTTGCAACAATCTGTAGAAGAGCGTCTCGTTGCGATCCTGCAGGCTGGCCAGATAGATATAGCGCTCGAGGTCCGCGTCTTTCTGGAGGTCCGCGTCTTTCTGCTTGTAGCTTGCGTAGGTGCGTGTCAGCTGCTCCTCGGTCGTCGAAACATGCGGCGGCACCAGTCCGACCAACCCGAACTCGCGGCGTTCCTCCTCCGAGAAAGCGCTACCTTTGTTGAGCAGGGGATTCTCCAGCAGGGACTTTCCGGTCAACGAGACCTCGATGGTTTCCTCCCGAGCGTCCGCAGCCTCAGTTGAAGTCATAAACGCCTCCCCTCAGGCTGAAAATAACACGAACCGCCAAGCAGCGAAACAAGCGTTTGGAGATCCCCTCTTAGCACCTGAGAGCAGAAAGCGGCCGCCAGCGCTAAGGCTCCATCCGCTCCGCTCGGATTATTGCAGGTATCTAGGCCTCGTTGGCGCGCTCGCGGCCATCAGTGATTGTCGCCTGCTCGCGCCGGCGTCTCTAGCGCGGTCATCACATCTCGATGTGACGGTGGTCACCCACAACGAGCGCGGCAGCAAACTTCTCAGACTACTGGGATCGCGCGCTTGTCATCGTGACACCGGTCACCCCGAGGTGTGACAGCAGTCATAGATTTTCCTTTTCAAGATCTATAGGATACGGCACAGGCAGAGACTACCTGCCCAGTGCATTGATCGAGAGAGATTCTGCCGGCAGAGATGGCATTCTCGAACCGGTCTGGTGATTGTCCCACTCTCTCTCATTTCACGAGTCCTCGATGGTGCATTCGGACCATTTGTTTTTCGCCGTCAAGGACGGAGCGCTGTCGCGAGCGGGAGCAGGCTTGTACTGAACTGACGAGCCGCCCCGGTCGCGCTGCGGTCACGTGATCAGGCCCCGCCGTCCTCCAGCCTCCGCTCTGGAGGGCGGGTCGGCGGCGGGTTCTCTTGAGACAGTAGGAATTGAAAGTAAGGAGGAAATGAGAATGCAACCAGGAACAGCGATGGCTCCAATAAAGAGCCTCCGAAATCTCATGACAACGGACCCCTTCTTCATGCTTCAGAACAGGTTGAGCCGTCTTTACGAGCCATTTGCGGAGGAGAACTTTCCGCTTACTACATGGGTCCCGGCATGCGACATCTATGAGACAGCCAAAGAGATCGTCGTCAAAGCCGAGCTCCCCGGTCTCAAGAAGGAAGACGTCTTCGTCAGCATCGAGAACAATGTGCTGACGATCCACGGCGAGCGAAAGTTTGAAGAGGAGGTCAAGCGCGAGAACTTCCATCGTGTGGAGCGCACCTACGGCGAGTTCCTTAGGAGCTTCACAGTGCCGACCTTCACCGACGCAGACAAGATCCTCGCAGAGTTCAAAGACGGCCTGCTTATGGTCACCTTGCCGAAGCGCGAGGAATCGAAACCGAAGCAGATCGAAGTCAAAGTCAAGTAGTTTTCAAGGCGAACCCCTCCTGAGCACTTCATAGGGAAGTCGCCACTTACAGCCGCAGGTTATATTCTCTCCTTCCGACCTGCGGCTGTTTTCTTTGCGCGAGAATCAGGTTGTGACGACCGTCACGACTAAGGGTGCACACCCTCACGGACTTCTCTCAGTTGTGGCCCCACAATCGAGACGGAGGCGGGCTGGAAATTTGAGTCAAACCAAATCCCGGTATGCTGATTTTCCACCGAACCTATTTTTCAAACATGTCTAATATTGAACAGACACTTAGTGGCTCGCTTTGTATTATAGAGCGGTTTCCGGTTACGAGTATGTCTAAACGATATGGCGATTCAAATTCAAGGATCGGCTTAAACCATTCACTCACTGGCGGCCTGTGTTGGAGTTCGATAAAGATCAACATCGGCGATTCAAGAGCCTAGAGACGAGGTGAATCAACTAAAGTCCCCTGTCCAACTTCGGATTGTTAGGAACTCCGACTAGACCGAGAGCCTTAAGGACCACTTCCAATTGTAATTCGGTTTGGGCGTTGAGCAAATCTGCCCACAGCCATGGGGGAAACTCTCATGAGGTTCCTAATGCGCCGAGGATTGACCGCCCGTCATCGCAAGGGCAGTCGCCCTCATACTACGGTAATCTGTTTGTTTTCACTGAGCACCTCGCGATGCTCAGCCCGGCGCTTCGGCTTAGTGGGTTGTGAACACTAATTGCCCTTGGTCGCTCTTTGAGTGTGATGACCTGACACGTGATGGCCGTCACGCCGACTGGTGACAGCGCTCATAGTTTTTTGGTTACGGAACATGTTAATTCGATGGTAGGACTAGAAGGAGGCACAACGATGAGCCCGGTAAAACTATTAAAGACGGCGTTGGTTGCTTGCTGCGCTGCGTTGGGATTGTTGTATACGGCATCGAGTTCGCTGTCGAGTCCCGTCGATCCCGGCGGTCAGAAGAAGGCCCAACCCACTTCGTCGGCCAAGAGTTCGCCCGAAGACTTTGTCGGAAGCGAGACCTGCAAGGCCTGCCACGAAGAACAATTCAACAGCTTCTCCCATACGGCGCACGCCAAGCTTTCAAAGGCCGGCTGGAAGACGGAGAAGCAAGGCTGCGAATCGTGCCACGGCCCCGGCAAGGCACACGTTGAAGGCGGTGGAGATAAGACCAAGATTCGGACCTTCGCCAATGAATCGCCGAAGCAAATGTCCGAAGCCTGCCTGCAGTGCCACGCCGGCAAGGAAGAGCACAACAACTACAAGCGGGGTGAGCACTGGCGCAACGACGTAGCATGCACCGACTGCCACTCACCGCACTTCTCCACCAGGCTCGCCGCGACGCTGGCGGGCGCGCCTCAAGGAAAGTCTGACGCGCCCTCTTCCCTGATCCCGGTAGGTCCCTTCTCGGCGCACTCGAATGACCTGGCGCCTCCAAAGATGCTTCTCAAGAACGAGCCGCAACTGTGCATGACTTGCCATAACGAAACGAAGGCCCAGTTCACGCAGCCGTTTCACCACAGGGTTCTTGAAGGCGCGATGAAGTGCAGCGATTGCCACAACCCGCACGGCGGATTCGAATTGAAACAGGCAAGGCTCAACACTGGCGCGGATGCCGCGTGCATGAAGTGCCACGCAGACAAGCAAGGCCCCTTCGTATTCGAGCACGCGCCCGCGAAAGTTGAAGGCTGTGCTATTTGCCACACGCCTCACGGATCAAGCAATCCGAAGATGCTCAAGCGCACTAACGTGAATCAGCTCTGTCTGGAATGCCACAGCAACGTGGCGTTGAAAGTCGGTGAGATTGATACGCCTGGCATCCCAACTTTCCATAATCAGTCGACCGTGCGCTATCAGAACTGCACCACGTGTCATATGAAGATTCACGGCTCGAACAATAGTCCGGTTTTCTTCCGGTGAGAGGTTATGTCCGACAAAAGTCGAGGAGGGATCCTATGAAAAGCAAGGTTGGATTTGCGCTGCTGTTTCTGTTCGGGTTTGTGCTGGGACTCGTGCTTTTGGCTAACGATGCGCGAGCGCAGCAACCCGCCACTGATAAGGACAAGGCGCAGCAACCCGCCACCGATAAGAAGAACAAGGCGCAGCAGCCCGCCACTGATAAGGACAAGGCGCAGCAACCCGCCACTGATAAGGACAAGGCGCAGCAGCCCGCCACTGATAAGGACAAGGCGCAGCAACCCGCCACTGATAAGGACAAGGCGCAGCAGCCCGCCACTGATAAGGTCAAGGCCGGGCAGCCTGCCGCGAGTGCACAGAACGGCGTGGAAGGACCTTACACGATAAACTCGAGCATCGAGTTTGGCGTTCGTGGGATCGCGATCAACGGTAACGCCGACAAGTATCGGAGCGATCTGAACTATACTCCGGGCTTTCGCATCTTTGATTCGAGCCTTTTTATGCGGTCCAAGGACAACAACGGTCCGGTTTTCGACACGCTCATGATGAGTTCATTTGGCTGGGGCAACGACCCGAACAAGTCCCTCCGAGTCAGCGCGGAGAAGACGAAGGTTTATCGCTTCGACGCGAACTATCGGCGGTTTGATTATTTCAACAGCCTCAGGAATATCGCGCTGGGCCAGCACACCTCGAACACCGAGTACCGGCAGGGCGATTTCAACCTCACCATCCTGCCGCAGAATGAGAAGGTCAGGTTCAACCTGGGCTACTCGCTCGACCGGAACAGCGGGCCGTCGGTATCGACGATTCGCTTTAACGGAGACGAGTACCCGGTCGCCAACCCTGTGCGTATGGCTGCCGACGAGTACCGCGTCGGGGTCGACGCGAAAGTCTCGGTGTTCGATCTGTCATTCCTGCAAGGCTGGCGCTTCTTCAAAGAAGACAATGAGTACCTCGTGACAGTGCCAAATGCCGGCAATAATCTTACAAATACCGCGAAGATTACCGATTTCTATCGCAATGCTCCGACGCGCGGTAACACACCGTTCACCCGGTTCAGTCTTCACACGCTGATCAAGAAGAAACTCGACTTCACCGGCCGCTATATCTACACGAGTGGCAGCACCAACTACACCTTCTTCCAGAACGGAACAGGAGTCGATTCGTCCGGAAACAAAGTCACCTCGGACATAATCCAGGTGCAAGGCAACGCGAAACGGCCGAACGGGATGGGAGATCTCGCGGCGACGTTTTACGTTGCCGACCGGTTCCGGATTTCAGAGACGTTTCGGGTGAACAACTTCCGCATCAATGGCGGGGACCTGCTCGCAGAGGCCCTCCGCCGGTCGAAGCCGACCGCGTCCGGCGACACGGTGCTTCCGCCGGTGCTCACCAACACGCTCTCCTTCCGTACGATCGACTATCGCCGCTATATGAACACGATCGAAGCCGACTGCGATGTAAGCCGGTGGCTATCGATTCACGCGGGCTACCGCTACACCGACCGTCACATCGAGATTGGCAGCAGCGACATCGCCGTCGGGACGACGGCAAACCCGGCGCTCGAGCAACTCGACAACAGTACCAACACCTTTATCCTGGGGCTCAAGATGAAGCCGCTGAAGATATGGTCGGTGTACTTTGACCTCGAACGGGGCGCCGCCGACAACGTGTTCACGCGGGTTGATAACTACAACTTTACGAACGTTCGTGTCCGCAGCATTCTGCGGCCGAACAAAACGCTATCTTTCAACGCGTCGCTGGTGACTAAGGACAACAACAACCCGTCCATAGCCGAGGACAACAGGAATTTTGGCGTAAACGTCAAGTCCAGGGTCTTCACATCCTCGGCCGACTGGAGTCCTAACGAGAAGTTCTCGCTCAACGGCGGCTATACGCGCGCCAACGTCACAAGCGATGCTCAGATCATTTTCTTCCTGACCGGCAGCCTGAAGACATTCGGTGAGAGCCGATACTTCCAGCGGGACAATTTCGTTTTCGTAAGCGGGTTCGTCCAGCTCCATCCCCGCGCACAACTGTTTGCCGGATCTCATCTCCACAAGGACCCAGGACAGGGTGATCGACTTTCGACCACCTCGGTGTTAATCGGGTCGTTCCCGTATGAGTTCCAGTCGTCGGAGGCAAAGTTCGTCGTCAAGCTCAACAAGAATGTTGAATGGATCGCCGGGTATCAGTACTTCGACTACAAGGAGCAGTTCATCAACCGGCAGTTTTATCATGCCCACTTGCCGTACACGTCGCTGCGCATCAACTTCGGACGTGAGTAGCAGCAAGTGCAACTTTGAGGGAAGCAGGATCTGCGTAGTTACTCCCAATACTGGGGGAATCTACACGACTCGCTGCGAAAAGCGGTCATCGGGCCTGGGTTACGGCCCATTCTGCAGCGGAATGGTTGTTGCCTTGTAAGTCAGTGACGAACTCAGGACGGTCACTGGTGAGCGTCGGCGACAAAACGATCCAGCAAGGACTAAGAACGCCGCCGACACGATTCGACGGAAAGTGGAGGGAGAATAATGAGAATTTCGATATCGGCAATGAAAAAGGTCGTCGCCGCAACGGCGACGGTTTCGACACTGGCACTGATGATTCTGTTCCAGACCAGTTCGCAAGCGATGATTTCACCTGCTGCAGACGGAGCAAGCGTGTTCAAAGCGAAATGCGCGATGTGCCACGCCGCTGACGGGAGCGGGAGCACCACGGCCGGCAAAAGCATGAAGGCGCGCGACCTTCGCTCAGCAGAAGTCCAGGGCCAAACCGATGAGCAGCTCTACGGCATCGTCGCTTCGGGAAAGGGCAAGATGCCCGCTTATGAGAAAACGCTCGGGGCAGATTCATGCAAGGCTCTTGTCGCCTATATCCGCACACTCAAACAGTGAGGACCACCCCTGAGCGTCGCGGTTTAGACACCAGTTTCGTTCGGACGAGCCATCGTGCACTCACGATGGCTCGTCGAACTGTTCGTTGAAACGCAGCACGTTTTAACGAATCAGGACAGGAACAAGATTCAAGCCAGTTCGTTTCTGATTGTGCCGTAGAGTCGGGAACGCCCGACTACTCTAGAGCAGTAACCTTCTCGCCGTGGAGAAGAGGTTGCTGCTCACGTTTGCTAATAGCGGGATACAAGAAAGGTGGAAATGCGCATGAAGATTCTCGTCAAGCGACTAGGCCTCACGGCGGTCACGATTGCCGTGCTGCTTGCGCTGTTTTTGATCCAGAGCCAGACGCCAGCTATGGTCTCACCAACTGACGACGCCGCAGGGCTGTTCAAAGCAAAGTGCGCTGCGTGTCACGGCTCGGACGCGAGCGGTAACACTAAGATGGGAAAAACCCTTAAGCTTCGCGATCTGCGATCCGCTGCGGTGCAAGGCCAGTCGGATGCCCAACTATTCAATATCATCTCCAAGGGTAAAGGCAAAATGCCTGCTTACGGAAAAAGCTTGAGCCAGGAGCAGATTCACCAGCTTGTGGCCTTTATTCGCGGGCAGAAGCGCTGAGTGACCTCGCGAGTGTAGTGAGCGCGAACTGGAGATCGTGCTGTGAAAACACCAACCCACCAAGAGTCTGTGGAGCACCTCGGAGAATCCTCGCAACGCCCAAACGGCAATTCCAAAGCGCAAATGGAGCTAGATAATACCGGCAGGCGACGGTTTCTCAACTACCTTCTCGGAACCGGCTTCGGCGCCACGCTGATTGCGATCTTCTACCCGATTATCAAGTTCATAACACCGCCGCAGGTAATCGAAGCAACACAGAATTCCGTTACCGCGGGAAAGGTGAGCGAGCTGGCGCTCAATTCGGGAACGATATTCAAGTTCGGCAACAAGCCCGGCCTCTTGATTCGCTCGGCGGCGGGCGAGCTCAAAGCTTTTTCTGCTGTGTGTACTCACCTCGACTGCATAGTTCAGTATGAACCCGACAAGAGACAAATCTGGTGCGCCTGTCATAACGGGCAATACAACCTTAGTGGTCAGAATGTCGGCGGCCCCCCGCCTCGGCCGCTTGAAGAATACGTCGTGAATACCCGCGGCGAGGAGATTGTCGTTTCAAAGGCATGAAGCTTATGAATGCAGAAACCGTGAGGCTTTGGCTCGATGATCGCTTGGGCATTGGCTCGATCGCCGCGGTGGCCCGCAAGAAGGAGATTCCGGTTCACCGCCATTCGATCTGGTACTACTTCGGCGGAATGACATTGTTTCTATTCAGCGTGCAAGTCGTCACCGGAATACTTCTTCTTTTGTACTATCGCCCCAGCGCGGAAACCGCCTTCGAGAGCGTCCAGTTCATCATCACAGAAGTGAAGTTCGGATGGTTGATCCGCTCGGTGCATAGCTGGTCGGCCAATCTGATGATCGCAACGCTCTTCATTCATATGTTCAGCGTTTATTTCATGAGTGCGTATCGCCGGCCGCGCGAGATGACATGGTTGAGCGGAGTGATGCTGTTGCTCCTCGCCGTCGCTTTTGGCTTCAGCGGGTATTTGCTTCCGTGGAACAAGCTCGCTTTCTTCGCCACGAAGGTCGGGACCGAGATTGCAGGAGTGATTCCCCTGGTCGGCAGGCCGATGCTTAGATTTCTTCGCGGCGGCGACGATGTCACCGGAGCCACGCTCACCCGGTTCTTCGGTTTTCATGTGGCGGTGCTGCCCGCGATCACGACCGTCATAATCGGCACCCACCTGATGCTCGTGCAAATGCATGGTATGAGCGTTCCGCCCGGCTTAGAGGGACAGAATATCAAGAAGATGAAGTTCTTCCCGAACTTTTTCCTTCGCGATTTGATTGGGTGGGTCCTGGCTATCGGCGCTCTTGCAGCGCTTGCCGCGCTGTTCCCGTGGGAACTCGGCGAGAAGGCCGATGCGTTTGCATCGGCTCCCGCGGGAATCAGACCGGAGTGGTACTTCCTGTTCATGTTTCAGACGTTGAAGTTGATTCCGCCTAAGATTCTTTCTTTTGACGGCGAAGTCATAGGCATCCTCGCGTTCGCGGTCGGGGGGTTGATGTTGTTTATCGTGCCGTTTCTGGATAAACCGGGGAACCCTCGCAGAAAACGCGTGTTTACGGTTATCGGAGTGATCGTCGTTCTCTACATCGTTGCGTTGACGATCATCGGTTACCTCGATTGAGGGAGACTACGGCGATGAAGCCAAAGAGTATCGCGGCCACGAACGCAAAAAATCGCTTTCGCGCTTTCAAGCTGGCTCCGCTGATCGCGCTTCTTATGTTCGCCACCGTTTCCGCGCAGAAGAAAGACTCTTGCGTCGAATGCCATTCACAAATGGAAGGCGCGCTATCTGAAGCTGTGCGTTTGTCAAAAGGCGACGTGCATGATGCTCGTGGTCTGTCATGCGTCGATTGTCATCGTGGTGATGCGACTAAAGATGATATGGCTGCGGCCATGGATCGACGGAAGGGCTTCATAGGGAAGCCAAAACCAGCAGACCTGCCGGCATTCTGCGGAAGGTGTCACAGCAACGCTGATTTCATCAAGACGTTCAATCCGGGACTGCGAGTAGATCAGGAACGCGAATATTCCACCAGCGTTCACGGCAAACTGCTTAAGGGTGGAGATCAGAAGGTCGCCACCTGTGTAAGCTGTCACGGCAGTCACGGTGTTCGAGCGATCAATGACCCGCTTTCGAAAGTTTTCTCTCTTAACGTGGCCGAGACCTGCGGCTCGTGTCACGCGAACGGCGAGTACATGAAGAGCTACAACATTCCGCACGATCAGTTCGACAAGTACAAAACAAGCGTCCACGCGAAGGCTTTGTACGACAAGCAGGATCTCTCTGCGCCGACTTGCAATGATTGTCACGGCAATCACGGAGCTGCCCCCCCGGGCCTTGCGTCCGTAGCCAACGTTTGCGGGCAGTGCCATGTGCGTCAAGCCAGTCTGTTCAAGTCGAATCCTCACAAGACCGTGTTCGCACTCATGCAAGTTGGGGAGTGCATTCAGTGTCACAGCAATCACGGAATAATGCCTCCGAACGATGAAATGCTCGGCGTCGGGGACCAATCCGCATGCACTCAATGCCACGGTCAGGGTGACAGCGGATATGCAGCAGCCGAAAAAATGAAAGCGAGAATGGATGAGATGTCGGCGAGCATAAGCAGATCCAACGACATCCTCAACCGCGCCGAAAGAGCGGGCATGGAAGTCAGCAAAGCCAAGTTTGAATTGACTGAGGCGAAGGACGCGCTAACTCAAGCGAGAGTTATGGTGCACACATTCTCGACCGACGAACTGGATAAGGTCATAAATCCCGGGCTCGATATTTCAAACAAAGGCTACAACGCTGGCGGAGCCGCCCTGGCCGAGCTGAGTTTCAGACGAAAGGGACTCGCCGCATCGCTATTCTTCATTCTCTTTTTCGCTGCTTTGATCTATCTGAAAGTGAGAGAGGTCGAGAAGAGACAAGCTCTTCAGAAACAATCGTGAGTCGAAGTTTTGATTTCACCAGCAAAAGCTAGTACTCAGTCACGCTCAAGGTGATGGACCAAACCAGTCGAGTTCGCAGTCTGGCACTAAGACGGGAGGGCGCAGAAAATGGCCTCTCCGGATCCGCACGGACTTAACCAACCGGCCTCGTTGCAAGAACTAGACGCGAGGCTATCCCGCATCGAGCGATATCTTGGATTAGAGTCGCTCGACCGCTCTGCTTCCAAATCCGCCCCGGCCGACTCCGGCAACTTCGTCGCGCAGAAAACTGACTATCAGGAGGGCTCCGGGCTCGAAGCGAGTATAGGAGAGTTCGGGCTCGCATGGATTGGCAGTATCGTGTTCTTTCTCGGCGTCGTTTTCCTTATCACTTATACGTACAGTCTCGGCCACAGAGTGGTAGCAACGATCGTGGGATATCTTGCCGGCGCAGGCCTGTACTTCGCTGCGGGCTTCTGGAAGTCACGCGCCTCGCATTTGTCTCGCATACTGGTGGCCGGCAGCCTGTTGCTGCTGTTCTACACGACAATGCGGTTGCATTTTTTCTCCCCCACCCCCTTGATCGACAACTCTTATATCGTTCTAGTGTGTCTCTTGATCGTAGTGGCGTTTCAGCTCTACCTGGCCGTTCGCCGCGATTCTCAATCCCCGGCAACCGTTGGGATTCTCATGGGAATGGTAGCGGCGCTGTTGATTGATCGGACCCATATTGAATTGCCGCTTGTGGCCACATTCTCAGCCGTCTCGGTGTACCTCGCGGTCCACCGTGGTTGGCGGCGTCTATTAAATGCGAGCATCGTCCTTGCCTACGCTGCGCACTTGTTCTGGCTGTTGAACAATCCTCTGGCGGGTCATCCCGTACAAGCCGTAACCGAACATCACTACCATCTTGTTTATTTGTTTCTATACGCCGCAATCTTTTCATTGCCATTGCTTCTTGAGAAGCAATTATCGGCCGAGGATGTTTCTTCGGTCGCGATGATATTTCTCAATTGCATAGGATTCAGCGTCCTGGTGTTCCTTGCCGTGCTGACTCATTTCCAGAAAGATTTTGCTGCAATTTCCAGCGGCGTGTTCGGGCTCTTGATGGTTTCCTCGATTGCCCTCTGGATAAGGACCAATCGCCAGCTTGGACCTGCCATCTACGCGTGCTTTGGATTCATGGCGCTGAGCATCGCGATCTACGGATACGCGGCGATTCCAAGATCATTCCTCTGGCTATCCTTGCAGAGCTTACTCGTGGTATCGATCGCATTGTGGTTTCGATCCAAGGTCCTAGTCGTAGTGAACTCGTTCATATATGTTGGAATTCTCATCGGGTACTTTGTTCTGTCGCCTTCTTCGCATCCGGTCAATTTCAGCTTTGCGTTGGTTGCGCTAGCAAGCGCGCGAGTGATGAACTGGCAAAAAGAGCGCCTGACTCTTCGCACGGAGATGCTGCGGAATGTCTACTTGTTCATTGCTTTCGTTCTGATTTTTTACGGGCTTTATCGATCGGTGCCAGGGCAATACGTCACGCTTTCCTGGACTCTGACCGCGGTTGGATATTTTCTGCTGAGTTATTTGCTGAAGAGCGGCAAGTATCGTCTGATGGCTATATCGGCGATGCTGGTGTCAGTTCTTTACCTCTTCCTGGTTGATCTGGCGAGTCTGGACCCGCGATTCCGTGTTGCGGCGTTTCTGTTTCTTGGGTTGATGGCGGTGATGATCTCGCTTTACTACACGAGAATTAGAAAGCTATTGCACTAAAAGCGGAATGTAGGACCCTGATGGCACCGCTTGCAATTTGCAAAGCTCGCGATGCCAAAGGCTCTCTCGTCGTTGTGACATGTTTCGCAACTCTGCCCGCGCTGCGATGCAGGATGCTCGGTCGGTAGTGGCGAGCTGACCTGTGCCGCGCGCGACGGGAAGCTGGTGATCTTGTGGCATTCCAGGCAGCTGATCCCCTGCCGTTTGTGTTGCTCGTGGCTGAAACTAACTTTGAACGCTTTCGAGGACATCGAAGCGCGGGAGTGCTGACCGGGCTTGTGACAGGTGGCGCAAGACGAAATATCCTGGCCGTTCGCTTGAGCGCGCGGGGTATGACACTGATAACAGGTTGTGTGTGCGGCGGCTCCCGACGGTATCGACAACGCGACCCCCTTGCTCGCCGGTTTATGGCAAGTGGCGCACGCAACATTCCGATGTCGCGGGTGCGCAAAAGTCATGTTGAAGCTTCTCAAAGACGGGAAGGGTTTTATTTGCGCGCTCACTGATTCTACGCTGGTATGGCAAATGGTGCATATCGGGCCGCTCGAAGCAGCAAACTGTTCCTTGTGGCAGCCGGCGCACGGCGTGTGCTGCACAGAACGAATGGGCCGGGGCGCATTGCTCTCCCGGCGATGGCACAACAGGCAAGGAAGCCGCTCATGACTTCGATCGCCGTGTGAGAATTTAGAGAAATCCTGGTTGCCTTGCTGCGCTCCTGCCGAGGCTAAAGCGGCAATCGAGAACTGAGACTTCGGTTTCGCTGACACCGCGGACAGATGCCAGTCATACACAACATCTGACGCCACGCAAAAGCATCCAGCGACCAGGAATACAAGCTGGATCCAACGTCGCTTAGGATCGCCCGGCGGCCTCGGCCAGACGCTTTGCTCAATTGGTTCTGGCGAGTTCGTCATAACCGATTACTTTTTTTGGGCTGCAGAGACTGCGCTAATATGAGTTTCCGGCGGCGGATTCTTCCCGTTCAGAGCGTGACACTTGGTGCACTGAAAAGTCGGATTCGCTTTCTTCTTATCGATCTCCAAATTCAGAATACCGTCGGCCGTCGCTTCGATATGACACCCGGTCCCTTCGCCCGCGCACGATTTCACCTGGGTCCTCGTTCTCTTATCGAGCGTGTTCAGGGTCGCGACATTGTGACAACTCGTACAGCTCAAGCTCGAATGAGAAATCCACTCGTGTCGAAACTTCGCAGTGTGCCGTCCGCTCCACCTCTCTAACGTCAGTTTGTCGTTTATTCCCATCGCTGCCGCGAGCTTCGGATCTAAGTCGTCATGAGCTTGTGTTAACGAGGGGCGTTGGGCGGGCGGCAGAAGCTTATGGCAAGTGCCACAGTCCGACGAGGCAGGTTGTATTCCGTCCTGTGCATGACAGGTGAAACAAACTGCGTGTGTCGGCGTGGTCTTGAACGCGCCCTTCTTCAGCCAGAAAGCATCCTCCGGCAAACTCTTTGGGGGCTTGGTGACGTACTCTTCATCCGACTCGCCTTGCGGCTGATAAGTCTTGTGGCAGACTGCGCAACTTTTTGGCTCGCTTTCTTCAGCCTTCGGCTCGTTCTTCTTTTCCGGTTTATCCTGCTCGAATATGGCAGGCAAGAACCGAACGGGCCGCTTGGTTTTCTTATCGGGCTGATATAGCCCCACGATGTCCACGTGTTTGTCGTGAGGGAAACCGATGCCAAATTCGGAAACGAAGGTCTGTCCTTGTTTCGAGGCGTTAAAGATTTCAATCGGATTGGGGAATGGATGTCGTGAACTGTCTCGCGGCGAAGGATTCGTGTGGCAGATCGTGCAGATCACCGGCTGGGCCCCGGTGAAGAACTGTTGGCGGTGGCACTTTACACACGAAGAATGCTCAGGGAAATCCGTCACGTCCGGGAAGGCGGAATCGCCGGTACGGACTTTGTTCCAGTTAGCCGTCGGAAACTTGTGGCAAGCATTGCAGGCTAACTGATGCTGCGCGATGCTGTGAGAAAACTGCGAATAGTTGCGGCGCTGAGATGGTTTCGTCGCCGTTGATTTCGTATTGCGCTTTGCTTGAGACGGGCGCTGGGGTTCGTTTTCCGGGCTCGACCCGATCGCCATCGAAGACAGGAACATCTGCCCGAGTCCCAGCAAACAAGTCACGGCGAGAATAGTGGACTTAGCTATTCGACCTCTCATTCGTTCTCAGATCAACTCTACTCAGGCGCCTGTACAATTTACTATGATCGCGCGCGCCAACAATGATTTGCCCTGGTTTGAACCTGCAAACCGTGATCCAATTGCTTTCGGATTTCAACCGCGATCGATATCTCCGCACATATTGCTACGCGCGGTCGACGATCCCGCGAACGATTTTGATGCCAAATCGTTGCCGGGTCAAACGGAAGAGAGCCTCACTCAACACTCTTAGCCACTGATCGTTTGTTGCTGAATACCACGCACAATTCGCTGCGACTGTCACAAATAGCTTTGCGAAACGTCTCTGTCCTGCGCAAACTTCCCCACACTTCTGCGAAAAGACCCCAATCGACGACGAACGACTCCGCAGTTCAACTGGTTTTCCTCAGATAAAGGTAGCTTTCATCAAGTTGAGACCCGGCATAAACGTTGCTCTTTGTTGACTAATAGGGACTCGCGCGTTTCTTTGTGCTGAGTCCTCGAGAGAGGCGTGATTATGCTATTAGCAATTCGTAAATCGATGAAACTTGCCGCGACCCTACTTGCGTTTCTGGTCTTCGCCGTACCCGTTCTGATGTGGACGCCCGCACTAGCGCAAGGCGAAGCAGTCGACGCGACCTACAAAGCCAAGTGTGCGATGTGCCATGGGGTCAATGCCGAGAAGGCGTTCGATGCCACGAAGACTGACGAGGTACTGCTAGATGCCGTGCTGAAAGGCATCAAACCGAAGATGCCGAGCTACGATCAGAAACTCAGCCCCGATCAGGCTAAGAGTCTTGTAGCGTACATGAAATCGCTTAAGAAGTGAGGGAATCCTGGGAGCGCAGGCATCCCTGCCTGCCTTTCTTCTTCCCAGGGATTTTGTCGGCAGGCGGCAACGCGCGCAGGCAGGGATGCCTGCGCTCCCAGGGGAGAGATCAATGAAGCGCTCTGTTTCGATCGGGACGGTGTTGCTGTTCATCTTCTTTGCGACCTATGAGCTCACAAGCAGGGCTCACGCGCACGATCAGCCTGCCATAGCTAGTTCGGCTCTGAGTTTCGAGACGACTCAAGCTTCCGATGCCAGATCGGCTGCGAAGGAAAAGGCCAGCGGTCCCGCGCTTGACTGCAGCGCCTGTCATGGAGCAGGAAAGGCTCTCCCTTATCTAGGGGGCGCCCTCTTTCATGCTGGCGCACATAGAGCTTACGATCGCGGTTTTCACGGGCGGGCGATTCAAAACGGGAAGAAAGCAGCTAGTTGTGTCGATTGCCATTCGATCGCCGGCGATATGAAAACAATCCTGCCGGCGAGCGACCCGAGATCCACAATCAATCGAGCCAACCTGGCCAAGACCTGCGGCTCCTGTCATGGTGACAAGTCCGCTATGACCGGGACCGGCATCAGCAATCGCCCGTTTATCTCGTATCAGGAGAGCGTTCACGCGCGCGCAGTTTCGCGAGGCAACACGAAAGCCGCGGTCTGCACCGACTGCCACAACAGCCACGACATATTGCCCGCGTCGGATGCCGATTCCCCCATCTTCAAGCCGAACATCCCGAGGACCTGCGGCCAGTGTCACTCAAAGATCGAGGCCGAATACAACCAGAGCGTTCACGGCGAAGCGGTAGCGCGTGGCGTTTCGCGCTCGCCGGTGTGCACTGACTGTCACGGCATTCACAGCATTAAGCCGCACCTCGATCCGGCCACCTCGAAGACTTCGCGATCGCTGGCCACTGGAAGCTGCTCGCAGTGCCACGAAGGGGTTGCGTTGTCGCAGGAGTTTGGCGTTGCCGGAGGACGCGTAAGCAGCTATCAAGAGAGCTATCATGGCCTTGCGTCAAAGCTGGGCTCCAAGTTTGTGGCTAATTGCGCAAGCTGTCACGGGGTCCACAACATCTTGCCGTCTTCCGATTCGCGCTCGATGATCAACCCCGCCAATCTCATCAGTACGTGCGGCCAGTGCCATCCGGGAGCGAGCGAAAACTTTGTTATCGGTAAACTCCATCTCAATGTTCCTGCGTCGCAGGACACTAGCTCGGCGTCGCCGGACATTGGCAGCACCATGACGGGCTGGGTGCGGTGGGTATATCTCTGGCTGATCGGTGTGGTCATCGGGGGAATGATCGTTCATAATGTGCTCGTCTGGCTCAGGAAGGCCCTTGCAAAACGCCGGGATCCCGAGCGCTCGATTCCCCGAATGACTGGTATGCAGCGCTTCCAGCATTGGGTCTTGCTCACAAGTTTCATTGCCCTCGTGCTGACAGGCTTCGCGCTCAAGTATCCGGATTCCTGGATCGCCCCTTTGTTGGGCGGCAGTGAAGCATTCAGGCGCGTCTGCCATCGCGCTGCCGGCATGATCTTGCTGGCAGTCGGGCTTTTTCACCTAGGCTACCTCGCCTTCACAAGAGAAGGCCGCAGAGGATTGATCGACTTGTTGCCGCGTAAGAAGGACGTCACGGATTTTGCGCAGGCCGTGTCCTACCATGTTGGCGCGAGAACGTCTAAGCCGAAGTTCGCCAGGTTCAACTACGGCGAGAAGTTAGAGTATTGGGGCGTAGTGTGGGGCACGACTATCATGGGCCTCACAGGAATGATGGTGTGGTTCAAAGTTGAAATGTTCAGCTTCCTGCCGAGATGGTGCATAGACGTTGCGCTGTCAATCCACTTCTATGAAGCAATTCTTGCAACTTTGGTCATCGTGGTCTGGCACTTCTACAATGTGATCTTTGATCCGGACGTGTACCCCCTCAACTGGTCACTGGTAGACGGCCGCGTTTCAGAAGAGTATTACAAGGAAGAGCACGAACTCGACTATGACCAGATCATGTCTGCTAGGCGAGAGCCGCAAGAGAAGCAGGATCACACTGGAGAGATGAAATGAGTGAAGACCGGGAGGTTTCCCGCAAGCCGCCTCGGCTGTTTCGCAACTTCATTAGTCTTATCGGGGCGACTATTGTTGCCGCAAGCCTCGCCAGCATCCTTTTCCTATTCCTCACCGAGATGCTTGGCGCAAGAAGCAAGCCCTATCTCGGAATATTCACCTACATCGTCTTTCCGGCCGTCATGATTTTCGGTTTGGTGACTGTACTCGCCGGTATGCTAATCGAGCGGCGACGTCGCCACAGGGCCGGCGCGTCAGGGTCGTCAGGCTTGGGGACTTACCCACACATAGACTTGAACGACCCTCGGCGCCGGCGCTCGCTGATGACTTTCATCGTCCTGATGTTTGTCTTTATCTTCGTTAGCGCATTCGGCAGCTACCGCGCATACGAGTTCACCGATTCAGTCGTATTCTGCGGCCAGCTCTGCCACGCGGTGATGAAACCCGAGTTCGTCGCCTATCAAGCTTCGCCACACGCGCGAGTCAAATGCGTGGAGTGTCACGTTGGCCCGGGCGCAGGCTGGTACGTGAAGTCAAAGATGTCGGGAGCGTATCAGCTCTATTCCGTCACGTTCAACAAATTTCCCAGGCCGATTCCAACCCCTGTGCACGACCTCAGACCCGCCCAGGACACGTGCGAGCAGTGTCACTGGCCCGAGAAGTTTTTTGGCGCGCAGTTGAAGATCTTCAACCGGTTTGGATATGACGAAAAGAACACGCTAAATCAAACTCGCATGCTGATAAACACGGGCGGTGGCGGCGCTTCCAGCGGAAGGGTCGAAGGTATTCACTGGCACATGAATATCGCGAATGAGATTACCTACATTTCGACCGACGACCAGAGGCAGACAATTCCGTGGGTAAGGGCGAAAGACCACGACGGCAACATAACGGAGTACAAGACGCCGGATTTTCAAATGTCAGCAGCGGAAATCGAAAGCGCCCAGAAGCGACGAGTCGATTGCGTCGATTGCCACAACCGGCCCGCTCACATTTATCTTCCGCCCGATCGCGCTGTTGACGAAGCTCTCGTCGGCGGGAGGCTCGATGCTTCACTTCCATTCTTGAAACAACAGGCGGTCGCCGCGTTAACAACAAACTACGAGACGACCAGTGAAGCTGTGAGCGGAATCGCCTCGAGCCTCGGTGACTACTATGCCCGCAATTACCCCGACGTTTATGCGAGCAAGCGCGATTCGGTTAATGGGGCAATCGAGGAGTTGCAGCGCATCTTTCAGACCTACTTTTTCCCCGAGATGAAGGTCGACTTCCGGACTCATCCGAACAACATCGGCCACTTCTACAACCTCGGTTGCTTCCGGTGCCACGACGGCAACCACGTCAGCGACGCGGGCAAGAAAATCAGGACGGATTGCAACATCTGCCACACCGTGCTTGATCAAACCCAGGGCGAGACGCATCTAGCCGTGCAAAAAGGGGCTTTTCAGCATCCTGTGGATGTTGGGCCGTTGTCGGGGTTCAAGTGCACCGACTGCCATGAAGGAGCCGGCGCCTTCAAGCATCCAGTCGATCTCGGTGATATCTCGCAATTCAAGTGCACTGATTGTCATTCGGGAACAAAGGCCGAAGGAAAAAAGATTCGGTAGCCCTGCGTTTTGCAAAGAGCCTCACGCGCTGCCTCAGGCGCAGGCGATGAGCGAGGACGAGATCGCGGCTGAAATAAGCAGCTTACCGGATCAATGCGCAACCGGGGACGCCCGAAGCTCGTTCTTCCTCTGCGTAAATTCACGCCAGATCCTGTGAAATTCTCCGCAACAAGACGCCCCCAACCAGGCAAGATAGCGCGGATTCGCATTCTGTTTCGACGGAACAGTGATTGCCCTTTCAACGCGCGGCTTCGAAGATGCCCGCGAGAAATCCGATGAGCACGAACAACACCCTGGAAGTGGTAATCGACGGGCAGCCGGTCGCAGTGTCAGCCAAACTGCTGGAAAAGTACAACCAGCCGGGTCCGCGCTACACAAGCTACCCGACCGCGCCCGAATGGGACGACACCTTTGGCCCGGCACAACTGCGCGAGGCTTTTCGCGAAGCCAACGCCAAGCCTCACCCTGCACCCGCATCTCTCTATTTTCATATCCCCTTTTGCGAGTCGCTGTGCCTCTACTGCGGCTGCAATGTCGTCATCAACAAACGGCACGAGGTAGCTTCTCCATACCTGACTCATCTCAAACGCGAAATCGATATCGTCAGCGCTGAGGTGGATCGAACTCGCAAGGTTGAACAGCTTCACTGGGGCGGAGGCACGCCCACTTATCTCTCTCCAGAGCAGATCGAAGATCTTTACGCGTATATCGAAGAGCGGTTTTCTTTATCGCCCAGTGCTGAAGTCAGCATCGAAGTCGATCCGCGAGTGACAACCGAGGAGCACTGCCGCGCGCTGCGCCGGTCGGGCTTTAATCGCATCAGCATGGGCATTCAGGATTTCGATCCTCTGGTGCAGAAGACCATTCATCGAGTGCAGCCCTTCGAAGACACGCGTCGCTTGTACGACTACTGTCGCGAGATTGGCTTCGAAAGCATCAACGTCGATTTGATCTACGGACTGCCGCATCAGACGGCTGAAAGCTTCAGCGATACCGTCGACAAGATCATCACCATGAACCCGGATCGCATAGCGGTCTTCAGCTATGCTCACGTTCCGTGGATGAAGAAACAGCAGGGCAGCTTCGCGCAATTCCTGCCTGAGGGCTTCGAGAAGTTCCGCATCTTCACCAATGCGATCAGGAAGCTCACGGACTTTGGGTATCGCTACATCGGTCTGGACCACTTCGCGCGGCCAGACGACGAGATATGCCGCGCCCAGGACAATCGAACTCTTCATCGAAACTTCCAAGGCTATACGACAAAGGCAGGCTGTGATTTATACGCGATGGGGGTTAGCTCAATCAGCGGCCTTGAAGACGCGTACGCGCAGAACAGGCGCGATCTGCCGAGCTACTATTCATCCATCGACGCCGGTCAGTTGCCCGCCATGCGAGGCTTACGCGTGAGCAATGAAGACAAGTTGCGACGCTCGGTCATCAACCGCATCCTGTGTCACACGGTAATAGTGAAGTCGGAAATCGAGCGCGATTTTGGAATTGACTTTGATGAGCACTTCGCTCGCGAGCTGGAGCGTCTGCGCGATCTGGAACGTGACGAATTGGTGCGGCTCGACAACGGCCGTGTCGAGGTAGCGCCACTCGGGCGGATATTCATTCGGAATATAGCGATGGTTTTCGACGCGTATCTCAACAAACCCGAGACTGCGCGGAGCCAGGTGTTCTCGAAAACGTTATAGATGTCGAAGAGGGTCTTCCGCGCTGTAGGAGGCACCTGCTAGGAGCTAGAGATGTCAAAAGCGTTCTACATTCTGAAGCACGAACATCGGGTCATTGAGCGAGTAATGCGCGCTGTTGATGGGGTCTGTTTCAGGCTCGAAGGGGGCGTTAAGGTGCCGGCTGAGGTGTTGCTCGAGATAGCCGATTTCATCGCGACGTTCGCCGATCGCTACCATCACGGCAAGGAGGAGACACTTCTCTTCCCCGCCCTTGCAAAGCAGGGTATTACTCGCGAAGGCGGACCCCTCGGCGTGATGGAGTATGAGCACCAAGTCGAACGCGAGCTGATCGCGGACCTGCGCCAGGCAATCGACCTGTACCAGGAGGGAGACGTTGAGGGCACTCAGAACTTCATCGGGGCCGCTCGCGCCTACCTGCGGCTGTTGGTTGGCCACATCGAAAAGGAAGACAGCATATTGTTCCGAATCGCCGATGAAATACTGGACGATGAAGAGAAGGACGCACTAGCCGAGAGCTTCAAGCAGCTTGACGTCGCCTTAGGCGACCGCAGTCTACAAGACTATGAACGGATCGCCTCGGAGATGGAGGCGAAGTGGGCGTTGTGAGAATGATAAGGCAGCGCGCGCAGCTGCACCGCGTCCGGCAGAAGCGCATGGAGTTCAGGCTTTAGCCTGGTAGTACCTTCCTCCGGCGACGCACAACCAGGCTAAAGCCTGAACTCCATGCGCTTCTCCTGAAGACGATGGCTTAGCCACCCTTTCGCTTTCAGGATGGCTCATTCTTGATTGCATGCTTTTTTGTCCACGGATCGGGGATATATGTATCGGTCCCTTGTGCGCTGGATACCGGGTGAGTCAATTGCGTGACTTGGGGCAGGTCGCTTGACTGGAACTCGGCCGGGGTCCCAAAAAAGACCGGCCGCCCTTGCTCGAGCACCATCACCCTCATCCGACTAGATTCGCGCTCGGGAAGTTCATCGCTGTTTGTTATGCGCTCAATAGAGATCTCGCCCGACTCGTGTTTCAGCGCGGAATGAGTTTCCAGATACGGAATTTCATGCAGCTCCTTCGTGACGAACAGTGATGAGATTTGATGAATGTCTCTCGCTCGAATCACCAGGTCAAGCATTGCTCTCGCATTTATCGGATCAAGGCCCGCGGTCGCCTCATCGAAAAGCATGATCTTAGGCCAACCGACCAGCGCACGCGCGAACTCCAGCCGCCGCCCCATCCCTACTGAAAGCTCTTCGGGGAGCGTATCCATTTCCTCTTCGAGCCCGACGAAACTAAGAATCTCGCGGACCGCGCGCTCGGTATCTTCTTCACGCCATCCGTGCTCATCCAAACGATAAGCGGTGTTATCGTAGACGGACATTCCGGTAAAGAGCGATTGTTCTTGAAACAGTATGCCCATTGATGCGCTTCGAAGCGCCAACAGTTCCTGTTCGTCTAGCGCTGTGATCTCGCGCCCTTCCACAAGAACCTCGCCAGCGTCAGGCGCGAACAGGCCCGACGCTACGCGGAGAAGCACCGATTTGCCCGAGCCCGAAATTCCCGTTATGCAAATCATCTGTCCGCGTTCTAGCCGGAAGCTCAGGTCGTCGAGCGCGCGCTTATCCTCGAAGCTAATCGAGACGTGTCGAAATTCGATGGCAGCCGGGTTGTTCGTCATTTCAGTTTCCTGGCAGGCTGCTGAAAAAGCCAAAACGGGCCTCTCCCTGGGGAGTGCCGATACGTTGGTGGGATTGCACCTGAACACTTGTGTGTCATCGACTTTTTCAGCAGCCTGCTACGCGAAAACTCTTCCTCCAACTATTCCAAAATGGCGTCGGGCACGAGATCGGGGAACTCCGGAGACCGAAAGCGCACCAGCGTCGTTGCCTCGCTGGCCGACTCGATTTGCAGAGCCTCATTTGCGCCTTCTTCAGTCTGGTCGAGCCTTACATGCGTGGGCGCCATGATGGTATGCGTCATATGTTCATCCGGCGTCCTGCCTACCATCAGCGAGATGCTGTCCCTATCGGCATTTCGCAAATCAGCGGTGATGCCTTCGAAAGGTAACTCACGCACTTCGACCTGTGCCCCGAACTCAGAACCGAACACTTCGATGGTGGCGAGCCATCCCTGATGTGCGCTGCTGAAGCCGTGGAAGAATTCAGACCAGGCTTCGCGGAAAATCTCTTGTGTTGGCATATCGAACCTACCTTTCCGAACAGGCGCAGCCTAAAGGCTGAACTCTGAACGCACTACCTTTC
>JBBPIG010000024.1:46899-108256 GCA_038040445.1 Acidobacteriota bacterium
CTACCTTTCCGAACAGGCGCAGCCTAAAGGCTGAACTCTGAACGCACTACCTTTCTGAACAGGCGCAGCCTAAAGGCTGAACTCTGAACGTCCTGATGGAGTTGTCATCCGGCGATTACGGCTTGACCGCTACTTTAAGGACCCCATCGAGTCGCTCGCCGAAGATCCTGTATCCTTCCTCTATCTTTTCGAGTGGCACGGTGTGCGTGAGCAGCGGAGTGAGATCGACTCGCCCGGCCTTGACGACCTCCATCAACCTTCGCATTCTCTCTTTGCCTCCGGGGCATAGAGTAGTCACAATCCGATGATCACCCAGCCCGGCGGCGAAAGCTTCATAGGGCATCTGCAGCTTGCCGGAGTAGACACCCAAACTCGACAACGTGCCGCCGGGTCGAAGGCTGCGGAGCGCGCTCTCGAAAGTCTGCTGCGTGCCCAGCGCTTCAATCGTGACGTCGGCGCCACCTCCCGTGAGCTTCTTCACTTCGGCAACGACATCTACCTCGCGATAGTCCAGCGTCACATCGGCCCCCATTCTTCGCGACATCGCACGCCGGTTTTCGTCGGCCTCGACCCCAATAATGAGAGCAGCGCCCATCAACTTCGCGCCGGCGGTCGCGCACAAGCCGATGGGTCCTTGCGCGAAGACGACTACTGAATCGCCGATTCGCACGCCGCCCGATTCGGCTCCGCTGAATCCTGTTGAAGCTATGTCGGCTAGAAGCACCACCTGCTCGTCAGACAGCTCATCGGGAATCTTCGCCAGGTTTGCTTGTGCGTTGGGCACGAGCAAGTACTCGGCTTGCGCGCCGTTGATCGTGTTACCGAAGCGCCAGCCGCCTATGGCTTCGTAGCCGCCGCCGTGGCCGCATTGCGAGAGCTGACCGGAAAGGCAAGCACGGCACTGGCCGCACGGAGTGATTGCACCGACCAGCACGCGGTCGCCGATCTCGTAGCCCGTCACGCCTGGTCCAAGCTCTTCGATCACCCCCACGGGTTCGTGTCCAATGACGAGGCCCGGCTTGACCGGATACTCCCCACGCACGATGTGTAGGTCGGTCCCGCAGATCGTCGTCAGCGTGACTCGAATGAGCGCCTCGCCGACTCCCGCGTGCGGTTTCTCGACTTCTTCGATGTGAAAATTGTTTGCGCCTCTAAAAACGTTGGCTCGCATCTTCTGCATTTCTCTACCTCCAGTTCCGCGATTTCGCCGACGGTGGTGTTCAACCAAGGCGATGACGAGTTATTAGCAGGGGCAAGCCGCATACCCAATCGGGCGACTACTGTTGAGCGCACTCCTTCTTTAGGTTCGTCGCAGCGGCCGCCCCGCGCGCTCCTGAGCTTTGCGTGCTTTCACGCAAACTGATGCGAGAATTTCCGCAGAGGCGACGCCACGAGTCGCCCGGATCGGCGTGCTAGAGAATAGAGTTTTCAGCACGTGCCGGACGCGATTCTTACTACGCTGCTGCGTTGTGACGGCCGTCACGACGCCGCGTGACAGCGGTCATCGCAGATTGAGCCGTGAAGTCGTAAGCTGGCCACAGAGGTTTACGTGGTTGAAAGTGGAAGGAGGATACGGTCATGAAACGCTTTATGTTCATATTCTCGATACTGAGCGTGCTGGTGCTTGCGGCGTTTGCTCTAGCGTCACAGACACCTGCTCAGAAGCCGCGGACCGACAGACCAGTGCCGCCGATGCTTGAGCAGATCAAGCCGGAGATCCAAAAGGCGTCTGTGGAGTTCGCGGAGCCAGTCAAGCTGCTTGGAGTGATCCTGAAGGGCTCTTATCTGTTCATGCACGACGAAGGCAAGATGTCGCGGGGCGAGCCTTGCACGTGGGTGTACGGCCGGGGTGAAACCGGCAGGTTCGACAAGCTTATTGTGTCGTTCCATTGCATTCCGGTGGAACGCGACGAGCCAGCGAAGCAATTCAGCGTGATCATCTCGGGAGTGATCTCGCCATTCACGTTGCCCGACGTGATTGAGTACCGATTCGCAGGAAGCACCGAGGGTCACCAGGTTCCGAAAGCCGAATGACAACGGGCGCGATTCGCTGTGGCACAAGACCCGAAATGAAAGAGACCGAGTTGCGAGTGGTTCCCTGTTCTTGACCGGCTACGCAGCGACTCACTCTTTGCCCGAGGATTCGTCCAGTATCTGTCTGTCCGCATTGCTGACCAACAAGAGTTGATCACCCACCTGGCGACCGCTAGTGGCGAAACGTCGCTTGGGACGACTTCAGAATGCCCGGTCGAGTTATCCGATCCCCATGAGCTGTCAGGAGACCAGAATGAGGTTGCCAAATGAAAGCGCAGGGCCGGTGAGGGCGTGATGGCTGTGACTTCCTTCGGTGATGACCGTCATAGCTTTGCTGGCCGCCCGCTTCTATAGTTGCACTGAGGGAGCTGCCTGAGAAGTCGGTTCACCAGACGCTCTATGAATGCTCAGTAACTTTCGCCGAACGGGATGTCCGCCCGCTCGGAGGAAAGGGCCATAACAACCAGGTAATGGCCAAGAAAGGAGTTGCTATGAAAGTTATTATCCTGAACCGGATGGTTGTGGCGCTTGTAGTCAGCTCGCTTTTGTTGGTGGGAGTGAGCCTGCCGACTCGCGCGCAGCAACAACCGCCGCCAGAACAAAAACAGCAGGAAGACCAAAACAAGCAAAAGCAGAAGAAGCAGCGAAAGGCTCAGAATCAGCAAGAGCAGCAGCAGCAACAGCAGGTCAAGCAGCAGCAAAAGGCCCAGAAGCAGCAGCAACAGCAACAACAGCAGGTCAAGCAGCAGCAAAAGGCCCAGGGGCAGCAACAACAACCCCAGGTCACGCAACAGCAAAAGGCTCAGAAGCAGCAGCGCCTTTCACAGCAGCAGCAGCAAGAGCGTATCAGCCAGCAGCAACAACGGCTGGTGCAATACCGTGAACACCTGGATCAGCAGCAGCGTCTCGCACAACAGCAGTCGGCGCAGCTTCAGCAACAGAAGCGTATGGCGCAGTACCGTTTTCAGCAACAGTATTTGCAGCGCCTGCGTCAGCAGCAATTAAGTCTGCGAAACGCACGTAACTACAACTATGGCCGCGATCCGTACTTCTACACGCCTCCGAGCTATCGATACTCTCGTGGCGGCAGCTACTACGAGACGAATCAGTACGGCGCAAATTTGCTACGGCAGGCCGTGAACTACGGCTATGAGGAGGGCTTCCGTGCCGGACAGGCAGACCGGCAGGATCACTGGGGCTCCAACTATGAGGACTCTTACGCCTATCGCGACGCCAACTACGGATATACCGGCTACTACGTAGAGCGCGACGACTACAACTATTACTTCCGCGAGGGCTTCCGTCGCGGCTACGAAGATGGCTACAACAGCCGCTATCAATATGGCCGCCGCTCGAATGGCAAGTATGTCATCCTCGGCGCCGTTTTGGGTGCAATCCTCACTTTGGAGGCGCTTCGCTAAAAACTGAGAGGATGGTGTTCTGAACGAGCGGACTGCTCTGCCTGGAGCGGGACGCTCATAAAGCTTAGAAGGCGATCTTCGAAGGAGGTGCGGTTATGAGGAAGAAAGAAGAAACAAGCGCTGCCGGGACGACTACTAGTATGCTGGCAGCAGTGGAAAAGAAGAAGTCCCGCGTTGTTCCCAATCTGTTAACACACAGCCTCGCAGGTGCGAGTACCGCTCCCAATGTGATGAAGCACATCGCCGTGGGGGCGGGCTCGGCTACCGAGAGGAGTGGAAAAGGCGGCAAGAGCGGCGGCGGACTGGGCGGCCAGAAAGCCGGCGGAATCAAGGGAGGGGGCAAACGCAAGACTCATGCGGGCAGAAAATAACCGGGACTCTAGCGAGGTTCGCCTGCGTAGAGATCGAATTCCCTCAGAGCGCACGCTATCAGACCCAAGGTAGCAGCGCGTGATGCCGACACCGCGTCGCAACCGTGTGTTCCAAAGAACAAAGTCGGGGTCCCAGGCATCTCGACCGGGTTAGGAGGTTTTGTTATGTCAGCAAAGATGCAAACGAAGAGTGATTCACAGATCCAACAAGACGTGCTCCGCGAGCTTAAGTGGGACACTCGAGTTGAAGAGAATGAGATCGGAGTAGCTGTGGAACACGGAGTCGTCGCTCTTACGGGCGCCCTCAGCACCTACGCCAAAAAACTCGCCGCGCAAGATGCTGCGCACCGCGTGTTCGGCGTGCTCGATGTGGCCAATGATATTCAGGTGCGCATTCCCGGCAGATTGTCTCGCAGCGACACCGAGATCGCACAGGCGTTGAGGAGTGCGCTTGAGTGGGATGTATGGGTGCCGGAGTACCGAATCAAGTCCACCGTGTCGAATGGCTGGGTGACGCTAGAGGGCGACGTCGCTTTATTGCGCGAACGCAACGACGCGGAGCGCGCGATTCGGAGGCTCACAGGTGTGCGCGGCGTCACGAACAAGATCGAGGTCACGCCCGCGAAGCTTCAGGCGGAGGACTTGCGGGAAGCGATCGAAAAAGCGCTCGAGCGAAGGGCTGCGCGCGAGGCTCGGCGCGTAAAAGTGGAAGTTCATGACGGCGGGGTGAAAGTTTCGGGGCCGGTTCGCTCATGGGCTGAGAAGCGAGCGGTTTTGGGAACTGTCAGCCACGCGCCTGGAGTGCGGGCCGTCGAGGAGCACCTGTTCGTCGATCCGTTATTCTGATGTTCCGGTGCTCGCGACATCCCGGGCGTAAGACACCGCGCTCCCAGAGGAAGCAGCCTGAGACTCTGGTCTTTTCTATTTGGGAGCGCGGCTGGCGCGGCGTGTTGTGCCGGGTAAATCCCGATCCCGCCTCGGGTTGATCATGCGCGAAAAGGAACCTGCATGTTTGATCTCGAAACAACATCACTTCGTCGAACCGTGGAAACGCTCGCACTCAAGAGCTAGAGGTTGCGATGCTGATCAACGAGATGACGCTTCAGGAATGCCGCGACGCCCTCGCGCAGGCCAGCGTCGCAAGATTGGCCTGCGAGATGGACGGTCAGCCTTATGCTGTTCCCGTCTATCCAATCTACGATGGCAACTGCCTTTTCGGCTTTTCCACTATGGGCTATAAGATCGATTGTATGCGCGCCAATCCGCTTGTCTGTGTGGAGATTGATGATATCAAAAGCCAGAATCAGTGGATGAGCGTTCTCGTCTTTGGCAGATACGAGGAGTTGCCGGATACGCTGGAGAACGAAGCGGCGCGCGCGCGCGCTCACGAGTGGCTACAAAAGCGCGCTATGTGGTGGGAACCTGCCTGTATAGCGGTTGCGCATCGCGCTTGTCCGAAATCGCTCACACCTATCTTCTACCGCATCCTGATAGATCGAATGACGGGACACCGGGCCTCGCCTGATCAAGTTGAGGTTCATCCTGCTCCACCTGCCAAAACTCGAAGCTGGTTGAGCAGATTGCTAGGCCACAAGTTGATAAGGTGGAGCCAAGCCGATGATTCGCATTGCCACGCACCGGGTCGATTCGTGCACCTCAAGTGCCAGATGCGCACTACCGGAAAGAGCGTGTTGAGGCAGGCTGACGAGCAGTCGTAACCTGCGTTTGAGTAATCTACTCATCAAGCCTCAGTTTCTAGAGCCAGGATCTGAACGAGTGCCGCACGCGCTAAACGCGGCAACGGTCGCGCGCTTGCTCGGTGTCGATCCATCTCACGGCCTCAATACCTCCGAAGCTGATGAGCGCCGCAAGCGTTTCGGCGCAAATGCAATTCAAACCATCCGCCCGCGCTCGCCTTGGCGCATTCTGCTGGAACAGTTCGCAAGTTTGATCGTCGCGCTGCTCGCGGTCGCAGCCTCAATCGCGTGGGCCACTGGCGACGTGATTGAAGCGGTCGCCATCATCGTTGTGCTTGTAATAAACGCGCTGATCGGTTTTGCGACCGAGTGGCAAGCCGGACGCGCTCTCGACGCGCTTCGTCGTCAGGCCCGCACGACGGCGCGCGTGCGGCGTAACGGGCAGCAGACGAACGTGGATGCGGCAGACCTCGTCCCAGGCGACGTCGTCATCCTCAACGCCGGTGATCGCGTTCCAGCAGACTCGCGCTTGATCAGAGCTGGGAGCCTGCATGCCGAAGAGTCCGCGCTGACGGGCGAAAGCACTACCGTCGAAAAATCCTCGGAGCCAGCCGAGGCGAATGCGTTGCTGGCCGAACGCCATTCGATGGTGTACCTCGGCACGACCATCGCAGCCGGCCATGGAGTAGCCGTAGTCACCGCGACTGGCGCGAACACTGAGCTTGGACGCATCGGCAAGCTCGTCGCCGACGCCCCCGACGAGTCGACGCCGCTCGAAGCGCGGCTTGCGCACCTCGGTCACCGTCTTGTCTACGCTGTGCTCGTGATCGCGGCCGTGGTTATGGTGACCGGATGGCTTCGCGGAGATGGTTTGTGGTTGATGGCCCAGGTAGCCATCAGCCTCGCGGTCGCGGCGGTGCCCGAAGGCTTGCCCACAGTGACCACACTGATTCTTGCGCTCGGTGTGTTGAGGATGGCGCGGCAGAACGCAATAGTCAGAAGGCTTCCGGCGGTTGAGACTCTCGGCAGCACTTCGATCATATGCACTGACAAAACAGGCACGCTCACACAAAACCGAATGACCGTGCGCGAGTATCAACTGGCCGACGGGAGATCTGTATCGCCGGTTGATCCGCGGTCCTCTCTTGAAAAAGACGAATTGCCTGGCCGGGCTGTTCGCGCGAGCGTGCTTTGCAATGAAGCAGCATTGACGGCGCCATCAGCCGAGGGCTTGCGAGCCCTCGGTGATCCCACTGAAACAGCCTTGCTCCTGGCAGCCGAGGAAATGAGCATCGACGTTTCTCGCCTCCGATCCGAGTATCCGAAGATCATCGAAGTCCCGTTTGACGCTTCCACCAAACGAATGATCACGGTTCATCGAGGCAAGACGGGAACTTATCTTGCAGCGCTGAAGGGCGCTCCCTCGGTCGTCCTGGATGCCTGTGCGAACTATTTGGATGCCAGCTCGAGCACACGCCCGCTCGACGACGAAGCTCGCGCCCGATTCCTTTTGGCTAACGAGGAAATGGCTGACCGCGCTTTGCGCGTGCTGGGCCTTGCGGAGAAAAGACTGGCTGGAGCCGGTGAACAAGTGGCTCTAGGGACAATCTCTAATCTGGAATCGAATGCTGAGATACAGGCCGGTTACACGTTCCTGGGTTTCGTGGGGATGATAGACCCGCCGCGGCCCGAGGTGCCAGAAGCAATCGAGCATGCGCGCGCGGCAGGCATCCGAGTTGTGATGCTAACCGGCGATCAGATGAACACGGCTCGCGCCATCGCTCGCGAGCTGCGATTGAACGGCGATCAGGAAGCAGAGGCGTTGCACGCACGTGACCTCGAGGGCTTAAGCCATGACCGGCTCGCGGAACTTGCTCGCACGGCGAATGTGTTTGCTCGCGTCTCTCCCGAAGATAAGCTTCGCATCGTCGAAGCCCTGGTGCAGTGTGGCGAGGTGGTGGCTGTCACAGGAGACGGGGTCAACGACGCGCCCGCTCTCAAGCGCGCAAGTATCGGAGTGGCGATGGGCGAGCGCGGAACAGAAGCCGCCAAGGAAGCCGCCGACATTGTGCTGACCGACGACAATTTCGCTACCATCCTGAAGGCGGTCGAAGGCGGACGGGTTATCTACGCGAACATCATGAAGTTCGTTCATATGATGTTCTCGCACAATCTGGCCGAAGTATTGGTGATCTTTCTGAGCATAGCGGCGGGTTGGCCGCTTCCGCTTCTGCCGCTTCAGATACTCTGGATGAACCTTGTCACGGATGTGTTCCCGGCGATCGCGCTCGCGCTGGAACCGGCAGCGCCGGGCGTTATGCTGCGTCCTCCACGATCGCCCAAATCTTCACTGCTATCCCGAGATCTACTGGTGCTAATCGGTTGGCAGGCCATGCTTCTGGCCGCAATCGTGCTCTTGATCTACGCCTGGGCGCTCGGTGTCTACGGCGAGGGCGCTCATGCGCGGACGGTGACACTCGTGGCAATCGTCGGTGTGCAGCTCGGACACATGTTCAATTGCCGTTCGCGCACGCGCACCGCCTTTGAGGGACTCTTCCGCAATCCCTTCATCTGGATCGCTGCTGCGATCGTGATAGCGCTGCAACTGACGGCGGTTTACCTGACGCCGCTTTCACGCGTGCTCAACACCACACGGCTTACTAGTTTGGACTGGCTTATGGCTGCCGGCGCAGTCGTCGCTCCGATCGCTCTCGTAGAAGCCACAAAACTATTCTCTCGTTGGAAGCGGCGCGGATGACTATCTCTGGATCGGATTAAACCATGTCGCTCCGCATCCCCCCCAACTTCACGAGGTGGGTACGCTCAAGACTCTGACGGACACCCGGCAGGCGGTTTGCGATGCGATCTGGTAACGGGTAGCGTGTCTTCGGTCCTTTGAAACGAAGAAAGGTTATTACGAACATGGCTGCCGTTGAAATGAAAGAGCCGCAACCGCTAACCCCGGAAGAAGCACGCAAGCTGGACAGCTACTGGCGCGCGGCGAATTATCTCTCGGTGGGGCAGATCTACCTTCACAACAACCCGTTGCTGCGCGAGCCGCTAAAGTTGGAGCATGTTAAGCCCAGGCTGCTCGGTCACTGGGGGACGACGCCGGGACTGAACTTCATCTACGTGCACCTCAACCGCCTGATCAAGAAGAATGATCTCAACATGATCTACATCTGCGGCCCCGGTCACGGGGGTCCAGGCATGGTCGCCAACACCTATTTGGAAGGAACTTACAGCGAGTTCTATCCAAACGTCTCGCAAGATGCAGAGGGGCTGCAAAAGCTATTTGCTCAATTCTCCTTTCCGGGCGGCATCCCGAGTCACGCCGCGCCAGAGACTCCGGGATCGATCAATGAAGGCGGTGAACTCGGTTATTCGCTCGCGCACGCTTATGGCGCGGTCTTCGATAATCCTGATCTCTTGGCTGCCTGTGTCATCGGCGACGGCGAGGCAGAGACCGGGGCTCTGGCGGCGAGCTGGCACTCCAATAAATTTCTGAATCCCGCGCACGACGGCGCGGTGCTCCCGATCCTGCATCTGAACGGCTACAAAATCGCCAACCCGGCAGTGCTGGCGCGGATCAGTCACGACGAACTGGCGAGCCTCTTTATCGGCTACGGATACAAACCCTACTTCGTGGAGGGGGACGATCCCGAGACGATGCATCAACTGATGGCGATGACGCTCGATAAGGTGATCGCCGAGATTCAGGCATTTCAAAAAGACGCTCGCGAGCATGGCTTCTCACATCGTCCGCAGTTTCCGATGATTATCTTGCGTTCACCGAAAGGCTGGACAGGACCGAAGTTTGTAGATGGGCTCCCCACTGAGAATTCGTTTCGCTCGCATCAGGTTCCTTTAGCGGAACTGGCAAGTAAGCCCGAGCATTTGAAGATGCTCGAAGAATGGATGCGCAGCTACAAGCCCGAAGAGCTATTCGACGAGAGCGGGAAGCTGATTGCGGAGTTGGCTGAGCTGGCTCCGAAAGGCGAGCGGCGCATGGGAGCCAATCCGCACGCGAACGGAGGATTGTTGCTCGAGGATTTGAAGATGCCGGACTTCCGCAATTATGCGGTCGACGTACCGAGGCCGGGCACCGTCGAAGCGGAAGCGACGCGGTCGATGGGACAATTTTTGCGCGATGTGATGAAGCTCAACGAAGATTCGCGGAATTTCCGCGTAATGGGACCGGACGAGACTAATTCCAACCGTCTTAACGCTCTCTTTGAAGCGACTGACAGAGTATTTACAGGAAACATTTTACCGACCGACGATCACCTTTCGCCTGATGGCCGTGTAATGGAGATTTTGAGCGAGCACCTGTGTCAGGGCTGGCTCGAAGGCTATCTCCTGACCGGGCGACACGGTTTCTTCTCTTGCTACGAAGCCTTCATTCACATCGTTGATTCGATGTTCAACCAGCACGCCAAGTGGCTGAAGACTACCTGCCACATACCGTGGCGCCGCCCGATTGCTTCGCTGAACTATTTGCTTACATCGCACGTCTGGCGACAGGATCACAACGGCTTCAGTCACCAGGACCCAGGGTTTATTGATCACGTCGTCAACAAGAAGGCTGAGGTCGTGCGGGTCTATCTTCCGCCCGACGCCAACACCCTGCTGTCGGTCACCGATCACTGTTTGCGAAGCCGTAACTACGTCAACGTCATCGTCGCTGGGAAACAACCCGCGCTGCAATTCCTCAACATGGATGCAGCCGTCAAGCACACGACCGCTGGAATCGGCATCTGGGAATGGGCGAGCAACGACGAGGGGGCCGAAGCTGACGTTGTGATGGCTTGCGCCGGAGACGTGCCGGCATTGGAGACGCTTGCTGCCGTTGATATTCTCCGCCAGCACTTTCCCGAACTGAAGATTCGCGTCGTCAACATCGTTGACCTGATGACGCTTCAACCTCAAAGCGAACATCCGCACGGATTGCCTGACAAGGACTTCGATTCTCTTTTCACTACCGATAAGCCGATAATCTTCGCCTTTCACGGCTACCCGTGGTTGATCCACCGGCTGACTTACCGGCGGACAAACCACAAGAACCTCCACGTGCGGGGATACAAGGAGGAGGGAACGACTACTACACCCTTCGATATGGTTGTCTTAAACGATTTGGATCGCTTTCACCTGGTTATGGATGTCATTGACCGCGTTCCAAAGCTCGAGCGAATTGGCGCGCACGTGAAACAACTGATGCGCGACAAGCGGCTCGATCACAAGCAGTATATTCGCAAACACGGCGACGACATGCCGGAGGTTCGTGGTTGGAAGTGGCCGTATTAGTTCGAAAGCCGGGTATCAACCGGGTGATATATGTGGAGGGTCGCTCTCGTCGACCGCTAGCAGAGTGCTCAAGGGAGTGAAGTGGTACCGGATCGGGTCACTTCGCTGCTCGCACAACTTCAACCGAACAGTGCGCTCGACCGGCCACGGCCGCCGACACGCTGCCGAGCAGAAAGCGATCAATGCGGCTGAGGCCGCTCGCCCCGACAAATATGCAGTCCGCCTCCCAGCTTTCAGCCTCATGCACAAGAACCCGCTTCGGATCGCCCGGCTTGACGATAGGGGAGACGCTTAGCTTTGCCGAACGGAATTGTTCCTCCAAGGATTCGACCATCCTTCTCACGATCTCAACCGCCGCCAGATTTTGCTCATCAGACCACTGAACAATGGGCGGAATTAAGCTGCCTGCCATCGTCGGGGTAATCGTGTCGAAGGCGGCAACAATGCGCACCTCGCTTCCCGCAGGCCACGCGCGCATCGCCGCCGCTCGCGCTGCCTCTGCCGCGCCCGGCGAGCCATCCACGCCGACGACGATTCTAGCCGGTGAGTCGCGCTTCTTGGTTTGACCGCGCGCGATTCTCACTGAGCACCGCGCTTCGGTGACCACTTTGTGCGAGACGCTCCCGAGAATCAAGCGCCCAATTGCCGAGCGGCCGTGCGACCCGACCACAATCAGGTCGGGTTTCCACTCATCGGCCGTAGCGAGCAACTGGGACGAAGGCGAGCCGAATTGAGCTTCAGCTCGCAGGTTCCAATCTGGAAAGCTAGACTGGATCCGTTTGGCCGCTTCGGTGGCCAGCGCCAGGGCGTCTGCCAGAGCGCCCGACTCTCTTTCGCTCACCTTCTCCGCATCTGCTGTGGAGTGCTCCGCGAAGACCCTCTCAACGATCTCGTAGCTTGACGGCGGAGGAGGAGGAAGCCACGCTTCGGCCACCGAGATGACTATCGCCTCGGCTTCGCGCGGCAGCCCCGCTCGCTGCAAATCGTTGAGAGCCGCGTCAGCGCACGCCGAACCGTCGTACGCGATTAATATCCTCATCCTGGTGTCCATCGCCTCTCCTGAAGCTTACGCGCTACCGCGGGCCTATTACTTCCGCGAGCGTGTTGAGCAGCCTTTCCGCCGTGTAGGGTTTGGGTAAGAACGACTTTACGCCCTCGATTGCCCTGCTGTTTTCAGCAAGGCCGCTGCTGGCGATAATTCTTACGTTCGGGTTCATCTTCTGCAGAGCGCGAATGGTTACCGGGCCGTCCATGTAAGGCATCATCAGGTCGGTCAACACCACCTTGATCTCGTCCTTGTGCTGCGCGTACAGCGCCACCGCTTCAGTTCCGTCCGCCGCCGTCAGCGCGCGATAGCCGTAGGCCTCGAGCGTACCTTTTGTGATTTCGCGTATAGCGATTTCATCGTCCACCACGAGGATCAACTCGCCGCGTCCAACTGGCAGCGACGCCAATGAATCTGCCTGAACACTAAAGGGAGTCTCGGCAGCGGGAAGATAGATTTTGAATTGAGTGCCCCTGCCCGGTTCGCTGTAGACGTTGATGAACCCGCCGTGGCCTTTGACAATACCGAGGGCCGTCGAAAGGCCCAGGCCGGTTCCTTTACCATGCTCTTTAGTCGTAAAGAAGGGCTCGAATATTCTGTTGATGATGTTTGGTGATATCCCCATACCGGAGTCGGCGATGGTTATTAGAACAAACGGGCCGGGCTTTGCTTCAAGGTTCATCCGCGCGTAGTTGTCGTCGATGTATATGTTGTCGGCTCTGATCGTCAGCTTGCCACCGCCCGGCATCGCATCGCGGGCGTTCACGCAGAAATTCATCAGCACCTGATGAAGCTGCGTAGCATCGCCGGCGACTACCGAAAGATCTTCGCTTGTTTCAAACTCGACCTCGATCGATTTGGGAAGCGTGTCTTTCAATATTTTGACGATCTCTTTGACGAGATGGCGCGGCTGAAGCGTTATGCGTTCGCCTTCGACCCCTCTTGCGAACGAGAGCACCTGTTTGACAAGACCTGCTCCGCGCTCAGCGCTCACTTGAAGCATCGCGAGCAATCGCTGCCCATCCTCGTCTGTGATCCTGGCCTGCAATAGTTGGATTGACATCAAGATCGGCGACAGCAGGTTGTTGAAGTCGTGAGCTATTCCGCTTGCCAGTGTACCAATGCTTTCCATTCGTTGCGCGCGCAGAAATTGAGCTTCGATTTTTTTCTTCTCGGTTACGTCGGTGTTGATCACCAGCACGGACTTCGGCTCGCCTCGGTCATCGCGAACGAGCGTCCACCGGCTTTCGACGATGATTTCTTTGTCGTCTTTGGTGAGCTGTCGCATTTCGCCCTGCCATTCTCCCTCGCCGATAACTTTCCGCTTCGCCTCATCGTACTGGGTGAGGCTGTTCTTGTAGACGATGCTTTTGATATTCCTGCCGGTAACTGCCGCTTTGGGCCAGCCGTATATCCGCTCGGCACTCTTATTCCAAAACAAAACGTTGTCGTTCAGGTCCCTCACAATGATCGCATCCTGAGCGTTGTCCAGTAGCGTCGCCTGCTCGCGAAGCTGCTCCTCGGCGCGTTTACGCTCGGTGATGTCGTTGCGAATTGCGACGTACTGATAAGGCTTGTGGGTGTCGTTCAAGAACGGAACAATGGTTGTGTCCACCCAATAGATGGTTCCGTCCTTGGCGCGATTCTTGATCTCGCCTTTCCAGACTTGCCCGTTCGCGATTGTGGTCCACAGATTCCTTATGAATTCCTTCGGGTGGTAAGCGGAGTTGATGATCCGATGGTCCTGTCCCAAGAGCTCTTCTCGAGAGTACTTTGAGATTTCGCAGAACTTGTCATTCACATATTTTATTATTCCGGTCTGATCGGTTATCGCTACTATTGACGATTCATCCAGCGCGAATTTGATGTCGGCGAGCTCCTTGAGCGAACTCTGCAAGTCCGCTTCGATTTTACGATGCGTCGCCTCCGCTTCTTTGTTTAGAGAAGTGGCCATTCGTTCACTCGCCTAATGACTCTCAGCGGTCTTCCAATATTCTGACCTTATTCTGGGAGCCACACCGAGCACATGGTACAAAGCTGCACTTGCTCACACAAGTAAGAAGTGAAACAGCTAAAATGGGTTTGGTTAGCGTTAGAAGTATTGCTTGGGACTAGTGTGATGTAACAAAGACTTCGCTAGCGTGTACCAGCCAGTCCTGTACGGGCGGTCCTCCGTGGCCGCCCCTTCCCGACCGGTGGAATCATTCAGTGCAGAGAGGGGCGGCCACGGAGGACCGCCCGTACAGGAGTATCAATTTCACCGTTACACTCCACTAGATGGTGAGCGGGTGCTTCTTGGAGGGTAGGCTGCGACGATGAGTTTACTTCTCTCCAACGCCGCTGATTTCTCGGATGCGAATGCGAAAGATGACCACTGAAGACTGCCCATCGTGAACCGGAACAGATTCAACCGGAGTCAGATTGGGAAAGCGCGCCTGGAGTGCTCGCACCGCCCGGTCGCGTTCGTTTGGGTCGGTAACCTCTTCGTAGGCGCCAAAGGCGATAGCGCTGCGCCAGTGATACGAGTCTGTGACTTCGTCGACTTGAAGGCAGGCTCTCGGGTTCGCGCGAAGCGCCTCGAGCTTTCGTCCTGGCAGCGAGTGAACATAGATGTTCTCGCCGTCAAAAACGTAGTTGACCGGGACAACGTAGGGCCCCCCTTCGTAGACAACTCCCAACCGGCCGACCCTGCTTTCGGTAAGGAGAGCGCGCGCCCCTTCCCGGCTCAGTGCTGTGATCATGACAAACCCCATCCAGGCGCAATCCGCGCCGTTGGAACTCAGGAACCCAGAGCTCTTGGATCCTCACGAATCATGCTGTGTGTTGCGCTCGCGAACGATTCCGACCGAGCACTTCGCGTGTGCCGCGACAGCTTGGGAAACCGAGCCGAGCCACAGCCTTGTCAGCCCGCGATAGCCGTGCGAGCCCATCAGGATCAGATCGGCGCCCCACACGTCCGCCTCGTCGATGATGGCGTGCTTCGGATGGCCCCTCACAATCTCGGTGGAAACACGAAGCTGGTCACCCTGCGCTTCGCGCACTCGATCGGCGGCCTTGTTGACTATCGACCGCGCCTGATCCTCGCCAGCCGCCTCGAGAGCTTCAATGTAATTGTCCGGCGGCACCCAGGTTTCAACCGTTGGCAGCAACGGCGGCTCAACCACCGAGATGATTTTCACCTCGGAGTTCACGGGCCACGGTTTGACTGCTACTTCTTTGACGGCTGCATCGCTGAAGGATGATCCGTCGATCGCCAATAGTATTTTCATCGTCAGTCCTCCTCACCTGCTCGGTGATCGAGTTCAGGCTGTGAGTGTCACAAGAGCCGGCCTCAGCGGCCGGGTGATAAGCACGGGGCAGGGCGCCTGACGCAGCACTCGGTCTGCGTTGGACCCGAACAGCGCGCGCATGCCAAACCCGGTGCCGCTCGCCCCCATGCATATTATGTCGATGTTCTGTTCATCCGCATAGGAGAGCACTTCGCGGTAAGGGTGTCCCTCGCGCACGGCCTGCTTAACATCGCACCACACCCGCGTCTCCGGAGGCACAGAGCTTTGAAGGCGGCTGGCTGCTTCGCGGAATCCGTTGTCGGCCCAGGGCGGCAGAAACGCGATCTCGGGTGCCGCCGGTTTGACCGAACGACCGGGCAATACGTGCAACATGTGGACCTCGGCTTGATACTCCTGGGCAAGCGACAGTCCGTAGGAGAGCGCCAACTCGGAGTCGCTCGAAAAATCATACGCGACAAGCACTCTCTGGAGTCCGATCTCGTTAGTCGTCACGCCGGCAAAATCTTGTTCGCGCGGGTGAGTGATCATCACCGGGCACGGTGCCGTGCGACAGATTGATTCCGCCGTCGAGCCGAGCAGGGCCGCCGCGTAGGGCCGCCTGCGCGAACGCATCACGATGAGGTCGATCCTTCGCTCCGCTGCCTCCTGTGCAATGGCGGTCTTCGGATCGCCCTCAACCAGCACAGTCTCCCAGGTGAAGTCCGCGGACACTGGAAGCCGCAGGTGCTTTCGAACTGAAGTGTCGAGGAGCTGCTTGATGTGTTCGCGTTCGCGCGAGCCGCTGACCGCGTAACTGTCCACACAGTTGATCACGAAGAGCTTCGCGTCGTAGGCCTTTGCCAACGCTATACCATATCGCAATGATTCATCCGACTCAGGCGTGAGATCGATCGGGCATAGAATGCGCTCAAAAATTATTCGCTCGTTGATCACCATGAGCCGTTCGTGCCTCCTCAGCGGGTGGTGTTCTAGTTTCAACTCTCTGGGTATCTCGCCGTCCTCTGCGCCTCGGCGGTTAGGGTTTTCGCCCGGTATTCACCGCAGAGAACGCATAGGTTGCGCAGAGAATGATTCAAACTGGGACACCACCCTCGGCGAAGCGTCTCCCTTCTCGCTGCTTAGGGAGCAATGAACGTGCCGCTCGAATTGGTTAATTGGCGGACGAACGCGATGGCACGTTGCGAAATATGACCAGTCAGAGCGGAGAATCACGCAGAAAGGCAAAGGGCAAAGGGCAAAGGGCAAAGGGCAAAGCGCAAAGGACAGGGGAGCTGCCGCTTGGCCTTTGCTCTTAGCTCTTTGCTCTTAGCTCTTTACTTTGCCCTTTGCTCTTTGCTCTTTGCCCTTTGCCCTTTGCCCTTTGCCCTTTGCCCCTTTTTCTTACCCTGTTGCAGCGTCGTCGAGTTTCTTGAGACGGTAGCGAAGCTGATCGCGGGAGATACCTAACAACTCGGCGGCTCGAGTCTGATTGCCGTTGCTCCGCTCAAGGGCCTGCCTCACGAAAGACATCTCCACGTCATCCAACACGAGACCCTCAGGCGGGAGCCGAAACACAAGAGCGGGAGCTTGAGGCGCGGCCGGTTGAGCTTGCTCGCCGCGCTCTGATTGGTGTTCGCTTGCCCATTCGGCCGCGGACTGGCGTCCGGCGTCGCCTCCATCCTTTCCGAATCCACGCGGCAAGTAGGTCGCGGTGATCAAGTCTCCGTCCTCAAGTATCATCACCCGCTCGATGACATTGCGCAGCTCACGCACGTTGCCAGGCCAGGGATACTGGCGAAACGTCTCTGCAACCTCGGGCGCGAGTCCGCGAACCCGCTTGCGAAGCCGCTCGTTGAACTGCGTGATGTAGTGCTGGGCCAGCAGGATCGCGTCGTCACCCCGCTCGCGCAAGGGAGGTATGTCGATCTGTATGACCGACAATCTGTAATACAGATCCAGGCGGAAGCGGCCGGCTTCGCTTTCGGCCTTGAGGTCGCGATTGGATGAAGCGATCACTCGCACGTCGAGTGGGAGGTCTCGCAGCCCGCCGACACGCCTGAAGGAACCCTCTTCGAGCACTCGAAGCAGCTTAGCCTGCACACTCAGTTCAAGCTCGCCGATCTCATCAAGAAAAAGCGTTCCGCCTTCGGCCTGTTCGAACAACCCCTCCTTGCGCGCCTTTGCATCGGTAAACGCGCCTTTCTCATACCCGAACAATTCGCTCTCGATCAAGTTCGCCGGAATCGCAGCGCAGTTGATCGCGATAAATGGCAATTCTGCGCGGCGCGATCCGTAGTGAATCGCCTTGGCGACCATATCCTTGCCTGTCCCCGATTCGCCTTGAAGAAGAACGGATGAGACCTCGCTCTCAGCCACCTTCCTGGCGAGAGCAAACACATCACGCAATCCGGGCGATTCGCCTACAATTTGATCGAAGCTGAACTGTCGCGCGCGCTCGCGTCGAATGAGTCGAACTTCCTTTCGCAGCGACTGCGCTTCGATGCCGTTGCGAATGGTGATCTGAAGCTCTTCCAGATTAATGGGCTTGCCGACGAAGTCATAAGCGCCGCCGCGCAGTGCGGCGATCGTATCCGCCACGAGCACACTGCCGGTCATCATGATCACGATGGCGTCCGGCTGGCGTCGTTTGATCTCGTATAAGCCGTCGAGCCCCGAACCATCCGGGAGGTTTACATCCAACAACACCGCTGCAGGGTGTTCAGTGTCGAATGTGGCAAGCGCAGCATTGACGGTTCCCGCCTCGACACAAGCATAGCCCCAGTTGCGCAACGCTTCGGTAAGCGCCCAGCGGATCATCTGATCGTCGTCTACGATGAGGACTTTTTCCTTGGCCATTTAGTGCCAAATCATAGCACCCTGGCGAAAAGGCAAACAAGAATGCTCCGTTCTTAAAGGTCGTGGCCTACAAGTATTCTTATCGCGATAAACTTACTTTAGCATCAGCCGCTCTGAAGCTCCCGGGCCGTACAGGCCCAACGTCGAGATTCGACTCACGGGTTTACCTTTTGTGACTTGCACTTACCTTTCCATCCCCATCGGCTCATCCGCGGTTGGTCCATAGATCGACGGAACTTTCGCGCCTGCCAATCTCAAGTAAACAGAGAATTGCCCGCGATGATGAATCTGATCGTGAAGTTCTGCCCAAAGGGCATCGATGGCTTTTATTTGATAGCCATAGAAATCAATGATCTTGTTCATTTGCGCGTCACTAGCCTGAGCAATTGTTTCCTGAACTTCAGTGTGAATCTCATCGAACATCTCGAGCTTGCCCTGCAAAGTATTCGGCATGCTTTGCGGGGAATCAGCCCGACGGAGGTCGCCCCGCATGGCTCCCCTACAAACATATTCTTCGCGGATGAATATCTCGACCAGTTCTCCCGCTGTGCGCGATTTGTCGGCGGGCTTCATATCCAATTTGTCTTCAGGATAGGCTCCCAATACTTTCAGTGTGGTTGCGAATTCGAGCTTGCGAAAATTGAGAATCTGTTCTTTGAAGGCTTCCATATTTCTCCTCTTTACTGGTGTTCACAAATCTCTATCATCAGAGCCTCACGACTCTGCCGCTCGTCTGCACGGCGCCGAGCCTCGCGTGAGTTTGCCAGAGTCTCGATCGTTCTTCAAAATAATATCCGCCTCAACCCCGGCGTCGCTTTCCTGGGAGCGCAGGCATCCCTGCCTGCTCCCCGGGTTTCCTGAGAAGCCGAAGAAAAGAGCAGGCAGGGATGCCTGCGCTCCCAGGTCAGTTGATCTTAGCCTGATCCTGTGTAGACTACTGGATCGAATGTAGAGTATGAGGGTCAAACATCCGGCAAAGGAATCAGGTAAGAAGATCGTTGTGGTTCTTGGAGGCGGCTTTGGTGGGTTGAACACGGCAAAGAAGCTTGCCAATGAGCCGGATGTTTTCGTCATTCTCATCGATCAGAGAAATCACCATCTCTTCCAGCCGCTGCTTTATCAAGTAGCAACTGCAGGTCTCAGTCCGGGTGATATCGCGGTTCCAATTAGAAGCCAATTTGCTCGCGTGAAGAACGTCGAGGTCCATTGGGGCGAAGTCACCAGCGTCGATCTCAAAGAACAGGTCATTACATCATCCGAATCGGATCTCGAGATTGAGTACGATTATCTGGTGCTGGCTTGCGGCGCCCAACACAGCTACTTCGGCCACGCCGAGTGGGAGGAGTTTGCACCGGGTCTGAAGACTCTCGAGCAGGCTATAGAAATCAGACGCCGGATTCTTTCGGCGTTTGAGATTGCTGAAAACGAGATCGATCCTGAAAAGCAGAAGGCGCTTCTCAACTTCGTGGTTGTCGGAGGCGGACCGACAGGTGTGGAACTCGCGGGAGCTATCGCCGACATCAGCCGCACAGTTCTTGTCGATGATTTCCGCCGCATTGATCCTTCCCAGGCCAAAGTAATCCTGGTCGAGATGGCTCCGCGTTTGTTGGGAGCATTCGCAGAAGAGCTCTCAGAAAAGACAAGGCAGGATTTGGCCGATCTCGGTGTGGACGTGCGCACATCAGCGCGAGTGGAGAACATCAACGGGGAGGGCGTGCAGGTTGGGAGCGACTTCATTCCGTCAAGGAGCGTCTTCTGGGCGGCAGGCGTTCAGGCCGCAAAAATGCAGATAGAACCCTCGGTGGAGAGGGACGGTGCAGGAAGAATCAAAGTGAAAAACGATTTGTCACTTCCCGGTCACGAAAACGTTTTCGTGATTGGTGACATGGCGGCGTTTGAATTGACTCCAGGGCATATCGTGCCGGGCCTTGCTCCAGCCGCGATGCAAGAGGGACGACACGCGGCCAAGGTCATTTTGTCATCCATTCGCGGCAAGGAAAGACCAGCCTTTCGATATGTTGATAAAGGCCAGATGGCGACGATCGGGAAATATCGCGCGGTCATGGAGTCCGGCAACTTGAAAATGAGCGGTCGTTTAGCATGGTTAGCGTGGCTCTTCGTACACGTCTTCTATCTGATTGGATTCAAGAATCGAGTGGCGGTCATGGCCCAATGGGCCTGGAGCTATCTATTCTCAAAACGAGGCGCGCGACTCATCACCGAACGGCAATGGAAGCCCAAGGATTAAGCAGTGTTCGGCGGTGTTTTTGGCCCGTTCGTCCCTCCAGCAGCCCCATTCGTACCAAAGTTATTCTCCTGCTTCATCACAGCGTAGTAGACTTCGGGGGTTTAGAGTTCCACCTGTAGCTCGACAACGGCCTGGCGCTTTAGTTCGGGCGTCGGCGATGTGCCCAAGGCGGCGAGCAGTCCGCGCGAATTTTAGTGAACAAATGGTGAGCACATGGCGACGCAAACGATTGATTACACCCATCAGATTGATCGGATAGGCCGGATTGAAGGGCCGCTCGCCAATCTGATTGGCGACGAAGCATCTCAGGTACTAATAAAAGATAGCCTGATCGGATCCAGCAGATGGGCTGAGAACGCTCGAAGATCGGTGGCGTTGTTCGCCGCTGGCGACGAAACAGTCATATTCGAGGGTGAGCCGGGCACCGGAAAGAAATTTCTCGCCAGGCTGATACACCAGTGCAGCGCTTACCGCGAAGGACCCTTCGTTTCCCTGTCGCTCGGTTCAACCGCTGATGACGTAGCACGGGCTGTGCTGTTCGGTTGGACGCCGGCGCGATCGAATGATATCGGTTGCTGCGAGAAAGGACTCGTTGAGCTGGCGCACGGAGGCACCCTCTACATAGACGGGCTCTCGAGCTGCTCGCCGGCTTGGACTGACGATCTTATCCGGTTAATCGAGCGGAGAGCAGTTGACCGCGACGGAGAGGGATCAGTTCGGATCCTTCTTGGCTGGAGCATTCAATCGGAGTTTCGCGCGAGGGTGACGCGCAACCCGCGAAGCAACGGTTTGGACTACGAGAGGATTCAGATCCCGCCACTTCGCGAAAGGCCCGATGACGTCGAGGCGTTGGCCATGCACTTCATCCGGCAGCGCTGTCAGCAAATGGGGAAAGAGTTGAGGACGCTTTCGCGCAACGCAATGGAAGCGTTGCGCGGCTACGACTGGCCGCGAAATGTAAGAGAACTGCGAACACTGGTCAATCACCTGGTGAAGCAGTCACCCCCGCCGTCGATAGACGTTCCGCTACTTCCCGCTTACCTGGCCGGTTCGCGCATGGCGAACAGTCTCCTTCCCGCGGGTCTCGACCTCGACGACGAATTGAAGAGGTATGAGATAGATCTTATTTGCTCGGCGCTCAGAGACAGCCGCGGCCTGCAAATCAAAGCCGCGCGGCTCCTCCGGACTAAGCCAACCACTCTCTTCATGAAGATCCGGCGCTATGGTATCGATGTTGAAATCTTCAAGTGGTCAATCTCTGCTTGTAGAGGCGCCTTGAAAAAACCCGTATGACCAGAAGCAACTTCCGAGCAGATACATCGGCGAGATCAACAAAAACATCAAGAACGTCCGCTTATCAATTCTCGCAAGCCAGCTCGCTGCTTTTGCCAGTCTCACAATAGGCATCAAGGCTATGAGCGCGGGATAGCGAAGCAGCACGTCGCCTGGGAGGCCGCCGCGTCTTCGAGCTTCGGCCGAGCACTTCCCGAGGCTGATTTGATAAGACAAGACCTGCTTCCAGCCGGTTCGATTTAGATGGGTTACCTCGATGGCCGGATCAAACAGGATGCGCTCGCCTGCCTTAAAGATCTTCCAGTTGAACAGAATGTCTTCAGCCAGCCACATGTCGTCGTCAAAATAACCGTGCTGCTCCAGAGTGACGCGTTTGTATGTAACGTTGGCTGTGGGCACACTCTTTTCAAATCGGATTGGCGCCTGGGGAATGAACTCCTTGAACTCGAGCAGGTATCCGGTCCAACCGCTCAGACTCTTCGGCGTTCCGTTTCGCAGCGAGCCTCCGACCGCGGCAATGTCCGCTTGCTGGTGACGAGCAACCATTCGCTCGATCAAATCAGGTCGCGCGATGCAGTCTGAATCTATCATCAGGCAATACGGCGCTCTCGTTGCTCGCACTCCAAGGTTGCGCGCCGCGCCGGCAAACGTTCGCTCTTCAAGATGAATGAGCCGGACCGAGGGGAATTCTCGCTCAACGATCTGCGGGGTTTGGTCCAGGGAGCTATCGACGACAATGACCTCAAAAGGAACCGTGGTGTGCTGATTGAGGATCGCATTCAAACATCGGCGAATTGTCCGCTCGGAGTTATAGCAAGGCACGATGACGGATAAGATCGGCTCGCTCTGAAGCATTCTTGAGGCATTAGATATATCGTCCAGGCTCAGGTCAAGTAACATTGACAGCGAGTGCCCTCTCAAATAGTTTCTTAGCCACATGAAGCCACACCCTCAAGTTGCTGTCGTTGTGGTGTGCTACAACACCCGAAACCTTCTGCTCGAGTGTCTCGGTTCAGTGGCCGATGCGGGAGCGAACATCGAACTGGCCGTTGTTGACAACGCCTCCGAAGATGGCAGCTACGAAGCTGTTCGCGAGGCTTATCCGCAAGCGATCGCCATTCGGAATTCGACAAACCTCGGATTCGGCGCGGCGTGCAACCAGGGGATCAGGGCGACAAACACGCCGTTCATACTGCTGCTCAACAGCGACGCGCGGCTTACGCCGCAAGCCTTTCAAGCCCTTCGCGATTGTCTGGAAAAAAATGAACGCTGTGGAGCTGCGGGCTGCAGATTGATCAACGGCGCAGGTGTCGAAGTGAACAACACCAGGAACTTCCTCACCCCGTTTAATCAGGCCTTAGAGATGACCGGAATCAAACTCGGAATTAGGCGTTGGGGCCGGAGGCAAAAGCCGGCCGTGGATGGCGAGCTCGTTGATTGCTCAGTTGATTGGATCGACGGCGCTTGCCTGATGTTGAGACGCGCGGCCCTCGATGAAATCGGTCTTTTCGATGAGCAGTTCTTCATGTACTCAGAGGATGAGGACCTATGCTTCAGGCTCGGAAAACGGGGATGGCTTGTGTGCTTCTGCGGCGCGGGCACGGCGGTTCATCACGGCGCAGCGTCGAGCGAGCCAAACAGAGTCGAGATGTTGCGGCATTTCTACCTTAGCCAAATGCTTTTCCTTTCGAAGCATCGAAGCCCCGGTTCTGCCTCTTTCTATTTGGCGGCGATGAAAACGGTCCTGTTCCTCAAACAAATATTGCTCCGGGATAGTCATCGGCGGGAACGAGCGCGTGAGCAGTTGATGGCCTTGAAAGAAGCCTGCGCGACAAAGACAAACAAGCTTCACTAGTGAAGGAGGGGTATCCGCGCAAATCCGTCGAATCAGTGTCATCCGTGGTCTATGCGGCGCTGGCTCTTACGAACTCATAGACCACCGATGACTCGGGTTTGACGGATTCGCCCCGATTTAGCCAGCCGCATGGCGATTAGACGAGGCTCGCAAGATTATCTCTTCGATCACGTTGCCAGGCTGAGATTTTGAATCGGCGGAAGTCTTCAGGATGTTTTCGGAGAATGCTGGACCGAGATTGTTGGTGAAGTAATTCACGATCTGGCCGGCCAGAGCATCTGGATCTCCTGGCGGGAACAGCAAGCCCGTGACGTTTTCTATTACTACTTCGGAGAGCCCGCCAGTTCTGGACGCGATCACTGGCAGCCCGTTTGACAAGGCGATGCGGGCCACCCCGCTTTGGGTCGCGCTCAGATATGGCAGAACCAGCACGTCGGCTTGTTGAAAGATGCCCTGCACTTCCTCGTTGGGAACGTATCGATTGTCCATGACCACGTGGCTCTGAATCTGATTCTCGCGAATGAGTTTTTGGTATTTGTCGATCGGCTCGTAGAACTCTCCCACAATGTTCAGACTGCACTCTACCTTCTGCAACACCTTGGGCATGGCGGCGAGCAGCACATCCAGCCCCTTATACTTGCGCACGTTTCCAAAGAAGAGAATCGTGCGGCCGCCGCGGCCCCCGCGGTAGTTGCCGCCGGGACCGGAAAATTCACTCAAAGAAGGAAGTGAAGATATGGTGACCTCTTTTCCCGGAACGATCGCCAACACATCATTTCGGTCCCTGGTCGAGTGGGTAATGAGATGATCCGCGGCCGAAAGCGCAAATCTGGCCAGGAGTCTGTCGAAAGGGCTGCCTTCGTGAGAAACCACGTTGTGGCATTCGATGATGCACTGCAAGCCCGACCTGCGAAAAAGTCTGGCGAGCGTGCCGACGAGTGGGCCGAAGAATGGCTGCCACCACTGAAACACGATCACGTCGGGCGAGAAGGCTTTCACCTGCTTGAATGCGCGCAGCCATGTCGCCGGGTTTAGCGGGGTCAAGGTTGGAAGCGCGCGCGCATCCAGCTTCAAGCGGCTGTTATCAACCTGGGTGGTGCCGGGGAAGAACATGCCGGGATAGAGCTTGCGGAACGAGACTACTTGAACCGTGTGGCCGCGATCAGTCAGCTCTCGCCAGAGCCAGTACACGTGGTGAGCGATGCCACCCCTGAGCGGGTATGCCGGCCCCAATACGCTGACTCTCATTCAGTGGTCTTACCTCGACCGACTCCAACCGCGTGCTCATCCGCGCCGAACGTTATATCTTCCCCTGCGTTTGACTCGACGACAGAGTAGTCGTTTTCGCGTCTGTATGAGAACGCGATCATTTCCGCCAGAAGCCCGAACAAAACCAGTTGAACCCCAACGATAGCGAGCAATGTCCCGACTATCAGCAGCGGGCGATTGCTCAGCCACTGGTTGAAGAAGACACGCAGCGTGATCAGGTACGTGTCTATTGCAATGCCTGCCCCGGCCAGCACGAGTCCCATAACACCGAAGAAATGTAGCGGCTTATTCGTGTAGCGAGTCATGAGAATGACGGTGAGCAGGCTAAAGACTCCGCCAACCACTCGTTCCAAACCATATCGTGAACTGCCATGCTCGCGCGGCGCGTGCTCGATCTGCACCTCTCCCAGACGAAACCCTCGATAGCTCGCCAGCACGGGAATGTAGCGATGCCGCTCACCATACACCATGACCTCGTCCATCACTTCCCGCCTGTAGCACTTGAAGCCGCAGTTGATGTCGTGGAGGCGGACGCCCGTAAGAATCGAGGTCACCCAGTTATAGATCTTCGATCCTATCCGTCTGGTCAGCTTGTCGCGCCGGTGATAGCGCCAACCAGAAACCAGGTCGTATCCTTCGTCCAGTTTCTCCAGAAGCAGCGGCAATTGTTCGGGAATATCTTGTAGATCAGCATCCAGAGTCGCGATTATGTCATAGCGCGCAACGCGAAAGCCTGCCGCAAGCGCCGCCGACTTGCCGAAGTTCCTTCGAAAGCGTACATACCTCACCGAGCGGTCCAGGGCGCTGATCGCTTTTAACCTCTCAATTGAGCCATCCTCACTTCCATCATCCACAAAAACGATCTCGTAGCGCCTTGCGACCTGAGCCAACACATCAGACAATCGGCGATATAGCCCGTCCAGCGAGGCTCGCTCGTTAAACAAGGGGACTACCACGGAAATTGTTTTAGAGCTTAGATCCAAGAGATTTGCCCTGATCGATTGTCATAACTTTGAGACTTAGTAATTTGCGCGCCCGGCCACGCTTGGATAAGATATAGCGGCTCTGCGGCTGATTACAACTGAATTTTAATAAGCGGAGGCTGCAGATTGCTCCTATTAACAAGCTCATCGAAAATCATAATGAGACTCTATTGGTGTGTGACGATTTCCTCAGACTTCTCCGGGCAGCCGGGGTACGGTAAACCAAGATGGTGAGCATCGCCGCGGGCAAAAAGAGAAAGAGCACGCCGATCGCAACCCCGCACCAGGAAGTAAAGCTTCCCCCTCGCGTCCGGAACAGGTCCGTCTATATCGCGGCCGGAGCCCTGCTGGTCATCGTCTTACTTTGTTATGCGAACGCGCTTACCAACGAGTTTGTTTTTGACGACCACGTGAATTTGCAAAACAACCCCGTGCTGCGCAAGATCGAGAACGTCCCCCGGTTGCTTATCTCGGGGTTTCGACCCCTCAGGGAGATATCCTACGCGCTTGATTTCGCATTGTGGGGCGAGCGCCCCTTCGGATTTCATCTGACAAACATCTTGATCCACGTTGCAAATGCGCTGCTCGTGTTTCTGCTTATGCGGCGGCTGATCGGAGATGTTCTATCGGCAGCAGTTGGGGCGCTCGTCTTTGCTATCCATCCAATTCAGCCGGACGCGGTAACCTATATATCGGGGAGGCGGGATGTCCTTTTCGCTTTCTTTTATCTCGCAAGCTTTCATAGCTATCTTTCGTATCGATGTGTTGCTGGCGGCGCGGAACGGCGACATCGCTGGAGATCGGCGCTTTCGTACTTCGCGCTGTTTATCGTTTGCTGGGCGCTCAGTTTGTTGTCGAAAGAGATGGCCGCGAGTTTGCCGATTTTCATTTTCGTGTGGAATTTTTGCGATGCCTGGCCAAAGAAGCTGGGTTCCTGGGGCCGTCGGCTGTTTAGTGCTGCCCGAGAAGCTTTCAGCCGGGATAAATGGCTTTACTTGATACTTTCGCTGGCTGTGCCGGCCTATGCCTGGTACGTCGTATTTGCCAAGGGCTCTTCCACGCGCGCGCGCCTGGCGGGATTCGACTACTGGGGCGGTAGCTTCTATACGAATATGCTCACGGTGATCCGGGTGCACGCCTGGTATCTTAAACAACTCGTCTATCCGACTCCCATTGTGCAGTACTACGGAGCGTTTGATGTATCCTCGTCTTTGTTTGAATTGCGGGTAATCCTGGCCATTGTTGCCGTCGGCGCAGTCATCATCGGAGGTTTTCTTCTGCTAGACAGAAACAGGCTTATGGCGTTTGCTGTTCTTTCATACTTTGTGCTGCTGCTTCCGGTAAGCCAAATCATCCCCCATCACGAACTGCTCGCAGATCACTATCTTTACTTGCCGTTGATGAGCGTCGGTCTATTCGTGGCGGTGTTGTTCCAAAAGCTTTCAGCAAGAGGCGAGCGCGTTAAGCGCATCGCTTATTGCACAGCAGGCGTCATATTGGCGGTTCTGATGGTTATGACGGTTTGGCGCAACCGGGTATACAGGAATGATCTGACGCTTTGGCAGGCTAACTATGCCGAGGTGCCTAATTCGATTCGCGCTATTTTCAATCTTGGAAGCGCGTACGAGAACAGTTATCCGGCAAGAGCCGGAGAGCTCTACAAACGATGTATCGCACTCGCTCCATCATATGCGCCCGCGTACGTCAGACTCGCCATGCTTTATCAGGTCAAGGAAAAGGCGCGCGAGGTGCAAGAGCTTGTCGAGCATGGGTTAACTGTCCCCGCCCCCGCGATCAACGCGCCTGGCTATGATAACCCGCTCAGAACGCGCTCGGACCTGACTACAGCGCTGGCCATATCAAAAGGGTTTCAGGGACGTCCGAAAGAAGCCGAAGAATCACTGCTGAAAGCAATCGAGCTATACCCATCCAATCAGCAAGCCTACGAACTGCTGGCAGGCTATTATCACACGGCGGATCGGATTAAGGAGCTCGAGATACTCAAGAGGCAAGTCGCGGTGCTTCCAACGAACTACTATTCGCTTCAGACTTTGTCGCTTCGTCTGATTGAAAACAAAAAGTATGACGATGCTCTGCCATATCTGGACAGAATGCTCGCGATGATTCCTGGCGACTTTTACGCGAATTACCAGTTGGGCCAGATTTATCGAACTAAGAACGACTGCGCAAGAGCGAGGCAGTATCTGACTACCGCAAGACCGGCGGCGTCTGGTCCCGAAGATGCCAAGACTATCGAAGAAGCTTTCAACCAGCTTCAAGAGCAATGCGCAGGATCGTAGAATCCGGCCAGACGAACTCAGGTTGCGGCGTGCTAGACTGAACAGAGTGAGGATTGAGAATATCGTGAGGGTCTCTGCTAACAAGTCCGAGGAACCCCATATCTCCGAAGGTGTGTCATACAACTTGCCGGACAAGCCTGTGGTCACGATTGAGGCGCACAAGTCATGGGTCCCGCTCGACCTTCGTGCTTTATGGGCTTATCGGGAGCTGCTTTATTTTCTGATGTGGCGCGATATCAGGGTTCGCTACAAACAGACCGTTTTGGGCGCCGCATGGGCGGTGATACAGCCGCTGGTAACGATGATAATCTTCACATATTTCTTCGGCAAACTGGTGCGGATGCCGACTGACGGAGTACCGTACCCAATATTCGTCTACACCGCGTTGTTGCTTTGGACATTCTTCTCAAACGGCGTGACCAACGGCGCAAACAGTTTGATTGGCAGCAGCAACCTAATCACCAAAGTGTATTTCCCGAGGCTGATAATCCCTTCGGCAGCGGTAGGAGCGGGTTTGCTCGATTTCGCGATCGCATCTATTTTGCTGATCGGCCTGCTGGTCTATTATGGCTTCGCGGTGACCTGGGCGTACCTGATGATTTTGCCGCTGATCGTGCTCACAACGTTGTTCGCACTCGGCGTGGGCATATGGTTTTCGGCTCTGAATGTGCGATACAGAGACGTACGGTACGCGCTACCGTTTCTAATTCAGGTTTGGTTCTTCGTTTCGCCGATCATATATCCGACGAGCCTCGTCCCTGAAGAGTGGAGGTGGCTTCTCGCTTTGAATCCGTTTACCGGTATCGTGGAGGCCTTTCGCGCGTCGCTCTTCGGGCGGGAACTGCCCTGGCTTGCGCTTGCCTATTCAGCCGGGTTTGCTGTGATTATGCTCATCTACTCTTCCTACACGTTTCGTCGGATGGAGCGGAGTTTCGCGGAGATCATCTGAGAGACCGGTAACCACAGCCGGACGGTTTCCTGACACGCTAATGAAGCCAATCATCAAAGTCGAAGGCATAAGCAAGAAGTTTCACATCAAGCCGAGCGAAACTCGATCGGTGCGTTACGAAACCCTGCGCGAATCGCTGGTTAAGTTCGTTCGCGCGCCGTTTGGTCGAACCCGAAACAACGGGAAAGGCGCCGACACCATCTGGGCGCTCAATGATGTGAACTTCGAGGTCATGCCCGGTGAAGTAATGGGCATCATCGGCCCAAACGGCGCCGGTAAGTCAACGCTATTGAAAGTCCTCTCGCGGATAATCGAGCCGACAAGCGGGCGGGTCGAGCTCTACGGGCGCGTCGCAAGCCTGCTCGAGGTAGGCACAGGCTTCCATCCAGATCTAAGCGGTCGAGAAAATGTCTATTTGAACGGCGCGATTCTGGGCATGAGGCGCCGCGAGATTGACTCGAGGTTTGACGAGATAGTTGAATTCTCGGGTGTCGAGAAGTTCCTCGACACAGCCGTCAAACACTACTCGAGTGGGATGTATTTGCGGCTGGCGTTCGCCGTCGCTGCGCACTTAAACCCGGAGATACTCATTGTCGATGAGGTCCTTGCTGTCGGCGACGCGAGCTTCCAGAAGAAGTGCCTTGGGAAGATGGATGACGTCACTCGAAGCGGAAGAACCGTGTTGCTTGTGACTCATGGCCTCGGCATGGTGAAGCAGCTCTGCCGGCGCGCGATTCTATTCAATGACGGCCGGATCACGAAGATGGGTCCGGCGGCTGAAGTGGTGGACTACTATGACGCGTGCAACTCCTCGCAGGCAGAGATCAAAGACATATGAGCCGAGGCAGTTGTGTTAATGGCGCGGCCCTCTGACTGAATCGCCGACACATTGGTTCATTGGTTCAAGGCTGATGACGCAGAGGTCAGCTCGCTCTATGAATCGACAGCCGTTGCTCCGTCTCGACCCTCTGATGAGCGGCAAAACTTCTTGACGTGATCGCAGACATATTCGATCTGTTCAGCGGTTATTTCGGCAAACATCGGCAGCGATATGACGCGTGACGAAACTGCCTCGCTGACGGGAAGAGACCCCGAGCGCAAACCCAGGTCTTCATAGCAAGGCTGCAAATGCACCGGGATGGGATAGTGCAGACCCGCGGACACGCCTTGCTCGTGCAGGTAGCTCATCAATCGCTCGCGCTGGGCGTGTTGAACGACATACAGATGATACGCGTGCGATGATTCTTCTGCGGCGTACGGAGTTCTAATTCCCTCGGCATCCTCGAGCAGTTCGTTGTAAAGCCGCGCTGCGCGCTGCCGCGACGCGTTCCACTCATCCAACAGTGGAAGCTTCACTCGCAACACGGCGGCTTGTAGAGAATCAAGCCGGCGGTTGTACCCCATCATCACGTGCCGATACTTTTGGGGCTGGCCATAGTTTCTCAACAGCGTGATTCGCTCTGCTATTTCCTTTTTGTTGGTCACGACCATCCCGGCGTCACCATAAGCGCCCAGGTTTTTCCCCGGATAGAAGCTGAAGCATCCGGCGTCGCCCAGCGCCCCTACCCGCTTTCCTTTGTAACGCGCGCCGTGCGCCTGACAAGCGTCTTCGATAACGACGAGATTGTGCTTTCGCGCGATCGCCAATATGAGGTCCAGGTCGGCGGGCTGGCCGTAGAGATGCACCGGCACGAGTGCTTTCGTACGCGGGGTTATTGCAGCTTCAATCTTGCCGGCGTCGATATTGTAAGAGTCTCGATCGACATCCACCAAAACGGGCAGCGCGCCGGTGTAGGAGATAGCGGCGACCGTGGCAACAAATGTATGGGAGACGGTGATGACCTCATCGCCCTCTCCTATCCCGTGGGCGCGAAGCGCCAACTCGAGCGCCGAAGTGCCCGAGTCTAGCCCGACCGCATACTCGGCTTCGCAGAAGTCCGCGAACTCTCGTTCGAACAATGCTACGTCTCTGCCAAGTATGAAGTCGGCATCGGCGACGACGCGACGCATGGCCTCGTCCACCTGGCCCGCGATCGTTTGGTATTGCGCCTTCAGGTCCACGAACGGAACTATCATTTCTTAGATTCTCCTCGCTTCCGCCAGGTGACGTACATGAATCTGGCCGGCGAAATCAGTTTCCTATAAAACCGCGACTGTTCTCAAGCGCGCATCGACCTCTCGTCTTTGCGGACCAGGTTTCTACGCGGGGCGCGCCAGAGTAGAATTCACTTTGAGCATGAGATCACTCATATTGCCGGCGGGTCGTAGCTTTGGAGCCTCGCCGCTGTTGCGCACAGGAGGGAATGAGACTATGGGTTGCAAGCCAGGAGCGAGGCGAGCCGCCGCCGCCGCAATCATGTTTTCCACGTTATTGTCGAGCGCAGGCGCGCAACGCAAACAGCGCGACGTTTCCGTTTCTGACCGCGACATAACCATCCTGGTGACTGCGCATCCGCACAACGAGCGCACGCGCGAGGCAGCGTTGAAACTCAAGGGGGACGATTTTGCGGTTCGCGAGGAGAAGCGTCCGCAGCAGATCATCTCGGTGAAAAGCTCTTCGGAAGCGCCGCCGATTTTGGCGCTGCTGATCCAGGACGATCTTGTTTCGCGGGTCAACAACGAGATCAAAGGCATCAAGGAGTTCATAAGACGTCTGCCGGAGGGCTCGCGCGTGATGACGGCTTACATCACTAGCGGAACGTTGCAGGTCGCGCAGGACTTCACCACCGATCGCGAGCGCGCGGCGAATTCGCTGCGCATTGTGCATGGCAGTTCATCGAGCTCTCCCTACAACCCATACGTAGAAGTGGTCGAGGCGCTGCGTCGATTTGATTCGCAGCCCGCGGGACGACGAATGATTCTGATGATCTCGGATGGCCTGGACACCTCTCACGGATTTCGAAGTTCGAGCCCTACGCTTTCAGTTGATCTTGATCGCGCGATACGTGAAGCCGAGCGACGCGGCGTTGCAGTGTTCAGTTTCTACGCGCCGACAGTAGGAGCCACCAGCGCGAGCCGAATGGCGGCCAACTTCGGACAGGGCTCGCTGATAAGGCTCGCGGACGAGACCGGAGGCGAAGCGTTTTTCTCCGGCAACGACTTCGTCTCCTTTGATCCGTACTTCAAGGAGTTCGACGGCCTGCTCGGGCTTCAATGGTTGATAACCTATCGAAGCTCAACCGTTGGGACGGGCTTCCGACACATCGAAGTGACGACCGAGCAGGACATCCACTTGCACCACCAGGATGGTTACAACTGGCGGTAGGAGTCTGTGTGAAGCTCCCGAAATACACCCAACTTCAGTTGGGGGTATTTCGACTGCCGGATGGCGTTACTCGCCGCTATTGTCATTGCAATGCCTCGCTCTTCTTGCATCAATCGAAGCTTTGAATTACCATTTTGGCGGGAATTTTGAACTGGTCTTTCTAAATTCAAAGGAGGGGAAAATCCATGAGTTTTTCCGACACCGAAGCGCTCAAGCAGCAGCTTATGGCCAATGATGTACGGTTCGCGGAACTGGCGAGCACTCACGGGGAGTACGAGAGGAGATTGGTCGAGTTGGCCGCGCTGCACTATCCGAGCGCTGAGGAGCAGATGGAGGAAGCAACCTTAAAGAAGAAGAAGCTATTTCTAAAAGACCAGATGGAAATGATCATGCGCCGCCATAAAGAACAAGGCGCAGGTCACTGAGATTGGAAGGCGCGGCAACCGCGATCATTCTAACCACTCGCGCTAACCATTCGCGCCAAACATAAACCAGATAACCGTTGGTTACTCACGAGCGGACGGTCCCCCTTTATCGAGGCGAGGTTGTCTGTTTGTTGATGGGTAACCAATTTTTGTTGAGGCTCGTACTGGTTGCGCAGCGAAGACCAGCGACACGTGAGCATCGCGTTCAGAGTACAGGCTCTAGCTTGCTGAGTAGCTTGCTGAGTTAGCGGCCGGCAAGCTAAAGCTTGTACTCTGAACCTGAGTGGCGGTGAATCCGAAGCCTGAGGCTTGATCATCGATGGCAAAAGAAGGAATACCTTTTATAGGCTTGTTTCTCGTTCCCGCCTTTGGCTTTGTCGCTCTGGGTTGGTGGATCGCGGCCGGGTTGTGTCTGATACTTGCACTTTTCATGGCGTTCTTCTTTCGCGATCCCAGGCGCGACAGCCCGGTGGATGATCGCGTCGTAGTGTCGCCGGCGGACGGACGAATCGTGATGGCGGCGGCGGTCGATGATCGAGCCAGGAATTCCCCGACCCAGATCTCGATCTTTCTCTCGCCGCTCGATGTGCACATCAATCGCTCGCCCATCGCCGGCGAGATCGTCGATGTCGTTTACAAGCCCGGCGCCTTTCATATCGCCTCACGCGATATCGCTTCGGTTGAAAACGAACAGAATGTTGTCACTGTTCGCGGAGAGAGGCTGACGATCGTGTTTCGACAGATTGCCGGGGTGATTGCGCGGCGGATCGTGCTGTGGAAAAAGAAGGGCGATCGGGTCGCACTGGGCGAGCGGGTCGGTCTGATGAAGTTCAGCTCGCGTATGGACGTCATCTTGCCGGCCGAGGTGGACGTGATAGTGCACAAAGGCGACCGGGTTATTGGAGGTGTGAGCGTTCTCGGACGCCTGCGCGATAAGTAAAAAAATCTAACCCAAGAGGCAGTCATATGGCTGATACCAACGGGGTCGTTTCAGACTCACTCGAAGGACTCGCCGCGCCGCCTGAGATTCGCGACGCGATTTCCAGACTCGCTGATGATCTTACTCGTGCTGCGGGCGCGAATCTCGCAGGGCTGATACTTTATGGCGGGCTTGCGCGCGGCCGCTATCGAGCAGGAAAAAGCGATATCAACATTGTCGTGCTGCTCGGGGATACATCGACCGAATCGCTCGCGGCAATCGCGCCGATTCTTCGCGCCGCGTGGCGGGCGGTCCGAGCCGAGCCATTCATCGTGAAAGTCTCCGAGGTCCCGCGCCTGGCAGAAGTCTTTCCAACCAAAGTGCTCGATATTCAAACTCACTGCATCGTTTTGATGGGCCAGAATCCGTTCGCCGGGGTCGCCGTCTCGCGTGAGCAAATACGTTTGCGCATCGAGCAGGGCCTCTGCAATCTCGCTCTTCGATTGCGGCGGCGCTACATGTCGATATTTGATGATCCGCGCTCGCTAGCCACGACTCTCGCCGATGCGGCTGTGCCGTTCAAGGTCGAGCTTACGGCGTTGTTGCAGTTGGCGGGAAAAGACGAGCCGTCAGAATCAACGTCGGCAGCCGTCTTGGAGTCTGCCGCCGCAGCGTTCGACCTTGATCGCGAAGCGCTCTCGCAGATGGCCGCGCTTCGCCGCGACGCGAGCCTGCCGGAGGATTTGGCGGGGCTCTACGATCGCGTGCTCGGGGCCATCTCGCGCGCGGCGGAGATTGTCTCGCGTATGGAGTAAAAGCCGTTATGAACCCTTTTGAACTGCGCGGCCCGGAGTTTATAGGGCTCTACATCATTGTGTTGGCCGCCGCCTGTTTGCTGGCTTACATCCTGCGGAAGAGTGTTAAGGGCGTTGATCGGGATTTCGCTTTGCGCGGAGCCAGCCTCGACGCGTACGAAGCGGCTTACTTGAGTGGCGGCGCGAAACTCGCGACTGAAACGGCCATCGCCACGCTGCTTTGCACCAAGGCTTTTCGGTTGTCATTCGTTGATAACACGCTATCGGCTATTGCCGGAGCGCCGCGCGTCTCTCATCCGTTCGAGCAAACAGTCTATCGCATCGTCGAATCGGGCGAAGCCACCACGGTTAAGAGCATTCGAACAAAAGCTGCAGCGACGGCCAATGGGATCGCTACGCGGTTGCAAGCGTTAGGTCTGGTCATCAATGTCGAACAAAACACTAGAGCGCAAACCTTGCCGGTAATCATTTTGGTGATGGTGTTCCTTTTCGGGGCGATAAAGGTTCTCATCGGTCTCTCGCGCAATCGCCCGGTTGGATTTCTATTTGTGCTGTGTTGCCTGACCGCCTTGATAGCTTTCTTCCTCTACAAATCGTCTTCGCACCGGACAAAGGCGGGTGATGATACTTTCGAACGGCTCAAGCGTGAGAATTCGGCGTTGGAATCAACGGCAAAATCCAAACCGGAGCGGCTTGCCGCGGGAGATGTGGCTTTGGCGATGGGATTGTTTGGCATAACTGCGCTGGCATTCACGGATGAATCGTGGTCCGTGCTGAAAAGACAAATACTCCCGCCCGTCTCGGTTTCAAGCGGCGGCTCATCCTGGAGCAGCTCATCTTGCAGCAGTTCGTCTTCGTGCGGAAGCAGCGGTTGTGGAGGAGGGTGCGGTGGCGGTGGTTGCGGGGGATGCGGCTCATGAAGAACAGCGAGCCCAGTCTTGGAATCGGAATCGGTTGGCGACCCGAGCTGGCGCTTTCGATTGCGCGCGACACCACGATTGGCTTCGTGGAGATCGTCGCCGAAAACATCTCGCCCGATCGGATACCCCTTCCGCTCAGGCAACTCGCGGAGCGAGGAGTTAAGGTTGTACCGCACGGCATCTCGCTTTCACTCGGCGGCGCGGAGCCGCCCTCGAGCCAACGGCTCTCACGGATCGCTCGACTCGCCGAGGACCTCAACGCCCCGCTGGTGAGCGAACACTTTGCTTTTGTTCGCGCAGGGGGCGTCGAAGCGGGACATCTGTTGCCGGTGCAAAGGACCCGCGAAGCGCTCGATCTGCTGGTTGAGAATATTCTCGAAGCGAAAGCTGCGTTGCCAGTGCCGTTAGCGCTTGAGAACATCGCGACGCTCTTTGAATGGCCTCGAGCGGAAATGGATGAAGCGACGTTCATCGCCGAAGCGCTCGAGCGCACCGACTCGCTATTGCTGCTCGATGTCTCGAACCTCTACGCGAACGCCCGCAATCACGATTGGGACGCGAACGAGTATCTCGACAGGCTGCCGCTCGAGCGGCTCGCTTACGTTCACATTGCGGGCGGCATCTCTAGAAACGGGCTTTATCACGACACCCACGCACACGCGATTCCGGCAGCCGGGTTGGACCTGCTCGCAGAAGTCTGCTCGCGCGTTGACATACGCGGCGTGATGCTCGAACGCGACGATCACTTTCCAGAATGGAGTGAGCTCGCCGCCGAGCTGGACGCTATTGCGGAAGCCCGAGCGCGCGGCGCACGTCGAAGAGAGTTGGCTTATGTATTCTGACGCGCGAAGGAGATTGGCGGCAGCCCAACTGGAACTCGTGCGAGCTCTGGTAAGCAATGAGATCGCGCCGGCCGAGTTCGATAACTCGCGGATTCAAGCGACCGCCGACGCGCTGTTACTCAAGCGCGCGCACGCGGTAGCTGGCGCCTGGCCGAGCCTTGCGCGCTCGCTCGGCTCGGCGTTCGATGATCGCTTCGCTCTGTACTCTCGATCGAGACCCGTTGTGCAGGAAGGCGGCCCGCTTGCGGACGGTCGAGCATTTGCTCGCGAGCTTGCTCGTGCGGGTGCTGTGCAGGATGACGTGGCGCTGGAAACGCTCGCGTTTGACCTTCGCCACCGCGTCAGTTCCGATAGAGTAATCGCGCGGCGAGGCTTTTCGTTTGGCGCGAGTTTGCTCAAGCAACCGCTTCGATGCATTATCGGCATCCGCATTCCGTTGTTACGCGAGCGATGGATTAGCATCCCGCTCACAATATTCTTTGAAACACCGCGCGCCCGCTAGCGTGTAACAACCTGCTCGAACACGATCCAAAGCGCGAGTTCAGAGTTCAAGCTTCAGCGTGCTTCTCACGTTCATATGGCGAAAAGAGCAAGCTGAAGCTTGAACTCTGAACTCAAACTGACCCCTCTGCGCGCGATTGATTACCGTGGTTATGCGCCTGAGCGTTGTGGTATGATTTCGCTTGGTTTCGCACAGCCCCAGGCGCAGATGAACGGCTGCGACAGACCCGTCTTGAAGAAGGTTCAATTCGATGGCTGAGTACACTTGCAGGCTTGGGACGCCTACGGGCGAAGTGGTGACGCGAACGGTCGAGGCGACCGCCGAACGCGATCTTCGGTCGAAGCTCGAACGCGAAGGCTTTCGAGTCTTCTCGATCGCTTCGACTGGATCGGTGAACATTCGCCGGGCGTTCGGAGGCGAGCAGCACGTTCGCAAGATCAAGACGGAAGACTTTCTGCTCTTCAATCAGCAGCTCTCGGCCCTGCTGCGAGCCGGGCTACCAATACTCCAGGCGATTGGCATCCTCCGCAAACGCGTTCACAACGAACAACTCAGGCTCACTCTCGAGGACGTAGAAGCGAAAGTGCGGGCGGGCCACGCGCTATCAGAAGCGTTCGCCGCACAGGGCGATGCGTTCCCGCGCATCTACATCGCTTCGATTCTCGCGGGCGAGCGCGCGGGTTCACTCGACGAAGTGCTGCTGCGATACGTCAGCTATCAGAAAACCATCACCGAAGCGCGGCGCAAAATAAAGAAGTCGCTTGCCTACCCGGCGGTGCTCGTGGGCGCTTCCTTCATACTGGTGATGGTGCTTTCGACTTACGTTATTCCGCAATTCATGAAGCTGTACAGCGGTGTCGGCGCGCAGGAACTGCCGACCGTAACCATAGTCGTGGTCAGCACCGCTGACTTCATAAGCTCAAACCTGATCTGGTTGATACCGGCCATCGTTGGCGGATTGATCTTTATCTTTTTCTGGAGACGGACGCCAACCGGCAGGCTGACGATCGATCGCTGGATCCTGAGAACGCCTGTCGCAGGCGAGACAGTTCGTCAGATGACGATAGCGCAGTTCACTAGAAGCCTTGCGACGCTGCTGGCGGGCGGCATAACGCTGCCGGAATCCGTGGAGATCGCCAGCGAGTCGATCACCAACCGTGCGCTCAGACTCGCGAGTAGCGGCGTGCTTACAGGCATCCGGGAAGGCAGTCCGTTCACCGACAGCCTCGAGGCTTCGGGCTGGGTCTCGGAGCTTGCGATCGACATGATTGGCGTGGGCGAACGCTCCGGCGCGCTGCGCGAAATGCTCGATGAAGTCGCTAACTTTTATGATTCCGAGATCGACGTAAGGCTCAACACGATAACCACCTTCATTGAGCCGGTGATACTGATTTTCATGGGCAGCCTGGTGATGACGATCCTGCTTGCAATGTATCTGCCGCTGTTCTATATGATCGGAAACATGGGCCAGAGCCAGCCCATACCACGGTGAGTGCGGATTCAAACTAGTGGAGAGAAATCCTACATGTCAGAAACAGCCGAACAAGATACTGGCCAGACCTTATCCAGTGCCGCGGTGATTCCGGCCGAGGCCGCCGAGCGCGTGCCGTCGGAGATGACCCAGGAGGAGATCGCCGCGCGAGAGAAGGCGCGGCGCTACAGGTTGAGGTTCGTGGATTTGAAGATCGAAGAGCCGGCTTATCACCTCATTCATGAGTTGCCGGTCGAGATGATGGTCCGGCACAGCTTCGTGCCTCTGGATCGCGACGGCGACACGTTGTACGTGGCGATGGCCGATCCGACGAATCTCGAAGTCATCGACGAAATTGAAGCTCAACTGCACGTGCGATTGAAGACCGCCTTCGCCACGCAAACGGCTGTGGAAGATGCTCTGAAGCGCGGCGATACCGCGGCCCGCATACTCCAGGATGCTACCGCAGGCTTTCGCACTGATCGCATGGCGCTGGTGCGCGAGACCGAGCACGGCGAGGAAGTGCTCGACCTCGAGCGGCTCACCGGCGACGAAGAGATGTCGCCGATAATCAAGCTCGTTTACACCATCGTGCTCAACGCGCTCGAGCGCCGCGCGTCGGACATTCACATCGAAACTCGCGACTCGGACGTCGCCGTGAAGTACCGGATCGACGGCGCGCTGTACCGGGCGGCCGACCCTATCGACATCGCCCACCATCAGACGATCGTGCAGCGCATCAAGGTCATGTCCGAGCTGGATATAGCCGAGCGCCGCGTGCCGCAGGACGGTCGTTTTCGAATCATGATTCGCGGACGCAAGATTGACTTCCGCGTTTCGATAATGCCGTCGATCTACGGCGAGAACGTGGTGATCCGTATTCTTGACAAAGAGCAAATCAACGAATCCTTCCGCGACTTGAATCTGGATGTTGTGGGGTTTGCTCCGGGGGACTTGAAGAAATTCCGCAAGTTCATCTCCGAGCCGTACGGCATGGTTCTGGTGACCGGGCCGACGGGCTCGGGAAAAACGACGACTCTTTATGCCGCGCTCAACGAGATCAAGAACGAGGAAGACAAAATCATCACTATCGAAGATCCTGTCGAGTATCAGCTTCAAGGCATCACACAGATACCGGTGAACGAGAAGAAGGGGTTGACCTTCGCGCGCGGGCTGCGCAGCATACTTCGACACGACCCGGACAAGATAATGGTCGGTGAAATCCGCGATTCCGAAACTGCGCAGATCGCCATTCAGTCGGCGCTCACCGGTCACCTGGTCTTCACTACGGTGCATGCAAACAACGTGATCGATGTGATAGGCCGCTTCCTGAACATGGGCGTTGAACCGTACAATTTCGTTTCATCTTTGAACTGCGTGCTGGCTCAACGGCTCGTGCGTATTCTGTGCACGCACTGCAAGCGCCAGCATCATCCAACCGATGAGGAGCTGAACGAATCGGCGTTGAACCCGGACAAGTATCGCGGTGAAGAGTTTTATCGCTCGGTTGGATGTGAAGCGTGCAACCTTACGGGCTATCGCGGCCGGACGGCGATACACGAGCTGCTGAACGTGACTGATCACATCCGCGAGATAATAATCGAGCGTCGTCCGGGTTCGGAGGTGCGCCGCGCGGCTCGCGCCGAAGGCTTGACCTCGTTGCGCGAGTCAGCGATCGCGAAAGTGTTTATGGGCGTGACTACGCTACACGAGATCAATCGCGTGACGTTTGTTGAGTAGTCATTGGTCACTGGTCATTGGCCAGTGGTCATTGGTCACTAGCCAATGGCGATCGGTCACCGTGACCGAGCAAAGGACCAATGACCAATGACAGTATTCCGTTTATTTTGAAACCGAAGCGTGCTAGAGTGGTTTAACCAAAGCAGACACTCTTAGAAGAATGAAGCTCGATGCGGCAGCTAGCCCCGAGCAGTTCCGGGTGAGCGACAGAGGTTAAGCGCAAAACCGCGACTATCCACTGCCGAAGTTTTCAGGGGTGCGTTTTCTCCGTGGGAATATCAAGAAGCGAGGAGTAGGGCTATGGCAAAGACTCTAAGACTACATCAGACAATAGCGCTCGCGTTGGCGCTGACATTGGCGGCTCCCATTGCCGCTTTCGCGGCCGATGGCAAGAAGCACTTTAATGAAGGGATCAAGTACGAACAAAACCGCCAGTGGGACAAAGCCGCCCAGGAGTTCGCCCTTGCCGTATCTGAGAAGCCATCCAATATCGAGTACCAGCTTCACCTTCAGCGCGCGCTCGTGAGCGCTGGGACTATGCTGGTCGAGCGTGGAGACAGCCTCGCTGAGAAGAAAGACTACAATGCCGCTTACAATGCATATCGCCAGGCGTTTTCGTTTGATCCTACCAACGAGTTGGCGCTGATCAAGATGCGCAGAATGCTCGAAGCGCAGGGGCTTCCGCCCGACAATTTGCCCACGAGCGGCGACCCTGCCGGCCCGAAGTATAGGCCCGACTCGAATCTTAAGGCTTCCTACACGAGCGGCGGCAACGCTGCCACGCTCAGTCCGATGCGCGTTCAGATGCCGGCTATACCGGGGCGCCGCTTCAGCAGGACCGATGTCGTCTACCGCGACACCAATATTCTGACGGCCATCGAACAACTGGCCCAGATGATGAAGCTCAACGTGATGTTCGATCAGATGGTCGTAAATCAGATGAAGATGATCAAGATCTCTGTCGAGCTGCGCGACGTGACCTATCCCCGCGCCCTCGAGATGATCCTTAAGACCAACAATCTGATGTACGCGCAGATCGACACTCGGACAATCGTAATAGCCAGCGACAACCCTCAGCAGCGGACCAAGTACGAGCCCTATGCTGTTCGCACCTTTTATATCAAGAACGCCACCGTTGACGAAATGCGCGGGGCGATAACGGGAGCTCTGGCCACCAAGAACATAGTTCCGGTGAAGCAGTTGAACGCGCTGATTGTGCGCGACACGCCGGCTAACCTTGAGCTTGTCGAGAACCTGATCAACTCGATCGACAAGTCTAAGGCCGAAGTGCTCATTGACGTGAACATCTACGAAGTCTCGCACAATGACCTGCTCCAGATTGGGAATCAGTTTGGCGTGGACCCCTCTACGATCGGAGCCCGTAAGATAACTATTCCGGCGCACGACATAACTAAGCCCAATGGGAAGGTCAAGTCGGTGCCGGAGGAAATCATAAACGTGCCGGGTGGTGTTGGGGCTGGAGCTAAATCTCTCGGTGGTTTCGGGCTGGCAGGGGCCATAGCCGGGAACGTAGGGTCGCGTGTGCTGACTGGCCCACTTGGCCTTGCGCTTGGCCTTCCATCGTCCACGATCAGTTTCTTCCAGGATCGCGGTAAGGCGAAGCTGCTCGCTTCAACGCAAGTGCATGTGCTCGACAATGAGCAGAACACGGTGCGCATCGGACAGAGGGTGCCTATCCAAACCGCTTCGCTGCCCAGCTACAATACACCGACGGTGAGCCAGCCCACCACCGGTACCGGCGGAACTAACAACCAAACGGGCAATGTGAACCAAAATTCCTTTCTGGGTGGAGCGTTCGGCGTAGGCATCCCGCAGATACAATATGAAAACGTCGGACTCAATATCGATATAACACCGAACGTCTACGAGGACGATGTTCAGATGAAGATGAAGATCGAGTCTACCTCGATTGACGGAAGCACTAGCTCCCTCACTCCGACGTTCAGTCAGCGGCAGATGTCATCGGTGGCCCGCGTCAGGGATGGGCAGACCACGCTGGTTGCCGGAGTCAGCCAGAGCGTGGAGTCTAAGAACGTCAGGGGCATTCCGTTTATCGGATTGATTCCGATATTGGGGCGCTTCTTCGCAACACCAGATACCAGGAGTACTCAGAGCGACGTTATTATCACCGTGACGCCTCACATACTCCGACGCGCCGACATTACCGAGAAGGATCATTATGCGAGGGCCGCAGGTGATGTGAACAGCTCAAGCAATCAGCTCAAGATCGAGCAGATTCTATATCTGGCCGACCAGGAAGACGCGCAACCGAATCAGGTGGCTGAGAACCCGGCTCCTGCTGCGCCTGAAACCAAACCGCAACCAGTCAGCGCCCCGCCTCCTCCGGTCGTCAACACTCGATCAGACTCTCCCGGCGTCGTCGTCGCGCCACCGCCGGCTCAGGCGCTGAGGCCCAACGTCATAAAAATGCAGGTTTCCAAACCCGGCATTCAGACTGGCAATTCGGGAACCGGAGCCGGTTCTCAACAGGTCAATCCAGCCAACAAAGCGGTGAACGACGATGACGATGACGATGATGAGCCAGCTTCAACCCAAGCGCAGTCCGCGGCTCCGTTGACCGTCTACGTGAGACCAAATTCGGCGACGGCTACCAAGGGGCAAGATCTCTATGTTGCGATATTCGTCAACGGCAACGGCGAGGTCTCGTCGGCCCACATAACTTTGGGCTATGACGCCTCGCTGCTCGAGGTCAAGGGCGTGCGCGACAGCGGGATGTTGGGAGCGGGTTCGCGCGCCGAGCTTCAGTTTAGTTCCGACGGTGGAGTGCTAAGTATTCAGATGGACCGGCTGCAGGGGACGGGAGGCGTTCCCGCGCGCGGCCAGTTGTGCCTGGTTGTCTTCGGCGTGAAAGCACCAGGTCAGTCGCCGCTGCTGCTCAACGAAGCGCAGACTCAATTCCGCAGCTCCACCGGTCAGGCGCTGCCGATCAAGGTGCAATCGTCGCAGGTCGAAATCCGATGACCAGATCGCGACCTGCAGACCGGGGATTGCGGACTGCTGATTTGAGAAGTATGAAACAGTCAGGATTTTGGATCTTAGATTCTAGATTTTGGATTAGGGAGGGAGTACAACTTCCAATCCAAAATCCAAAATCCAAAATCCAAAATCGCAAAGACGGCTTCACCCTCCTCGAGATAATAATAGTAATCACAATCCTTTCGGTGCTAACCGCGGCTGCCATACCGATGGTGCGCAACACGGTGAGGCGCGAACGTGAAGCCGAACTCCGGCTCGTGTTGCGGCAAATTCGGCAGGCGCTCGACAGATACAAGCAATACCACGATCAAAGTAACGGGACCGCGATCCCACTAGAGTGGAAGACACCGACTGGCTATCCGAAGGACCTCAAGATTTTGGTCGAGGGTTTCATACCTGCGAACGTGGTCGGTACCAGCGACGCCCGAGTGAGGTTTTTGCGCCGCCTGCCGATTGATCCCATGACCGGGACGACTGAATGGGGCTTGAAGTCATATAAAGACAAACCCGATTCGACTTCATGGGGAGGCGAAGACGTATTCGACGTTTATTCCAAGAGCAACGGCGAGGCGCTCAACGGAACCAGGTACAAGGATTGGTAATGATAAGTAAAGGTACCTTGAAGATCGAAGATCGAGGATTGAGGATTGAGGGTGAGCCAAGCACGCCCGCGATCTTCGATCCTCAATCCTCTATCTTCGTTGCGCGCGGGTTCACCCTGCTCGAGTTGGTGATGGTGATGACCATCATCGTAATACTGGCTGCGGTGAGCGTCACCTCGTACCAGCATATCCAATTGAAAGCACGCGAAACGATACTCAAACAAGACCTCCAGGCCATGCGCAAGTTGATTGACCAGTACGCGGCTGACAAGGAAAAACTTCCGCAGTCGCTCGATGATCTGGTCTCCGCCTCCTATATGCGCGACGTGCCTGTCGATCCAATCACCGGCGACAGGGACTGGGTAGTCGATATGGGCGAGGACACTGTGTCGCGCGACGGCGGCACAGGAGTGATCGACGTTCATAGCGCTGCTGCGGGCGAAGGCAGCGACGCCATCGCGTACAAGGACTACTAGGAAAGGGTCTCGGGAAGAAAAGGTAAAGCGAAAGAGTAAGAATCGTTCTTTGTGCGCTCTTTGCTTTTACCTTTTACTTTCGCCTTTCGTCTCAAAAATGGCAGCCTTAGGAAGAATATTTCTCTCGCCGCCGGCGCCTAATACAGCAGCCGGTTTCGTCGACGACAACTTCGCGGTGGTCGATTTGCGGCGTGCACGGAGTGGTTTCTCGCTCGCCTCGAGCGCGGTCACCCAGCTCCCGCCCGGTCTGATCACCCCGGGCTTTGACACCTGTAACATTCAAGACGCGGACGAGCTTGCTCAGATCGTTGCGCAGACCGCCGAAGCGGCTGGACTCTTAAACAAGAAGCGCTGGTCGGTGGCGTTGCCCGATGCCACCGCCCGCACGCTTGTCGTCGCGCTCGACAGCAGGCCTTCCAGTCGCCGCGAGCTGAATGAAGTAATCTCGTGGAAGATCGAGCGAGTGATCGCGGCGCCTTCCAAGGATCTGTGCATGTCGCGTCAGCGCCTAAACCCCGTCGCAGGACTGGACCGCTACCTCGTGACGGCCGCGCACAAAGAAGTTCTCTCCGAGTACGAGTCCGTCTTTGCAGGACTGGGTTGGAAGGCAGGGCTGATCTTGCCGCGGCACATGGGCGAAGCGCAGTGGCTGATGTGGGATGAGGCGCCTGGCGACAAGATGCTGGTGTCCGCAAATCGAAGCGGCTTCACTTCGCTGATAGTACGAAATGGTGAACCGGTGCTCGTGCGCGCGTTCGTCTGCGAACCCGAAGCGATTGCTGATGAGCTGCATCGCTTTGCTCTTTATTACCGTGACAGATTGGTCGACGGGAGCGGCGCCGCGAACACGTTGACCCGAATGCTGGTCTTGGGGGGCATTGACTCGGCCGAAGCTCGGCGCGCCGTCGGCGACGCGCTTGACAGCGAGCCTCGCACGCTCGACCCCGGGGAGTTTGGAATGGACCTGAAAGGCGAAGCGATTCGATTCGACCAACTCGCCGGCGCAGCCGGCCTGGCAACCATCGCGTGGCGGTGAGGAAAGGCAAAAGTAGAAAGTAAAAAGGCAAAAGGGGTGATCTTCCTTTTGCCTTTTTACTTTTTACTTTTGCACTTCCTTCATCTGGTTCTTGGTTTCCCGCTCCAGATGTTGACCGCTGCTGCGGGATTGATGGTTCCACCTGAGGGCACGCCGTAAATCTCAACCGAGAGAAAGAACTTCTTAGCGTTGACCAGCCCTATAACCAGTCGAGCGTCCACGGTCTCGCCGGGTGACAGCGCGTTATCGGCGCCCGCGTCAATCGTCTGACGAGCTCCCTCAGTCCATCTTGATTTGGGATCGCGCGTCAGCAGCACGTGGCGGGTGAGCTCGGCGACTCGAAGGAACGGATTCAATATGGCACTGCTGCCGCGGTTGGTGATCTTCAAGTTGACAGTCAGGCGCGATGCTCCGCTCGCGGTGCTCGCTGGATCATTTGAAGACGTGTCCGACCAGCCCAGATCAAGTCTCTCGGAAGACACAAAACTGATATCTAAGTTTGAACCGACGTTCCGCCCAATAGAGAAGTCTGCCTGGCTGGCGGCAAACAAGAAATTGAGCGATGTGGGTTCATATGCCAGAAGGCGAATGCGCGCTCGCGCCGTGGAAACCCGCGGAATACTGACCTCGTAGCGTTGCGCGTTAGAAGGTATGTTTTCCACCAGCGATACATAGCTCTCGCCGCCGTCAGTGGAAAGCGATAGCGATTGGGGGAACCCAGGAGCATTTGGCGAGGTCCAAACAACCGTGTAACTATCCTCCCCGGCGAGACGCTCGCCGCCGTTGGGCGAGGCGATGAGAACGTTCGGGTAATCGCCGCGCAAGCCCGGCCCAATCACATGCTGGGTGTCAATCCCACCGTTATTGCCCTCGCCCGACGAGCCTTCGTAGTTTTGCCAGCGACTGACTCCGGCCGTGTAGGTTGCGGTAGTGGCAGGCACTGCGTCGAGGAGGAAGGCGAGCGGGTCAGTTGCCGAGACCGCAAGCTGCCACGGGCTGGTCAGATTTTCGTCTCCAATCACGACTGTCTCGCCAATCCACGTGTCGTCCGCATAGACCGCCTTCTGCCAGCCTTCGTTTTCATTGATAGCAGAGAACGTCACTTCGTCGAGCCGGGCATCCCGGCCGAGCGTTGCTCGCGGCGCCAGCGAGGTGTTCATCGGCCTTGAGAATTGCAAACGCACTTGTAGCCGGCCAGGCTCGATGCCGGCGAAGCGTGTGTCAACAACCATCTGCCGCTTGTTGGCCGGGTCATCAGGAGACGGGGACCAGTGTGCCGAGTAAACAAGCTTCGAGAAGGTGCCATCGGCCGCAATCGTGGATGCTTTGACCGATTCGAGAATCGGGGGACCGGCTGCCCAGTTCAGCAGCGATCTGGCGCCAGCCCAGTTCTCGCGATTCACGACTAGTATTTCGCTCTCAGGCACAGTGAAATCGCAACAAGCGGGACGCATCTCGATAACGAAAGGCGCCGGCACCCGATTGACCCCGTATGCGTAGTCAATCGACGACCCCGTCAGCGCATAAAGATCAACCGCCTGTTCAGGCCGGTAACGCACTTTGTCCACGCCGAACACCGCATCCGACATTCGCTGTCCAAGCCTTGAGAGAGTGTTGGCGTCATCAGTTCCAAAAGGCGCGTAGCCCCAGGGATAGAGAATCAGTTGAGAATAATTATGATAATCGAGCTGCGCTCGGAAACGACGGCTGGGATCGTCGACGAGCGTTTTGAGGGCCTTCACTTCCGGTTCGCTTTCCGGCGCAGGCCCGCGATAGATTTCGCTTCTGGGATCATCGCTGGCCCCAATGTCGTCTTTGAGACAGCTTCGATCCTCTGAGCAGTAGTCAGCGCACGGCGCGTCGTCTCGGAGTCTCCACTGGTAGTTGTAGTTGCGATTCAGGTCAACGCCTATTGATGAAGAACAATTGCCGAGTGAGATGGGCCTGCGGTTCTTGCGCCACAACCGAACCGGGTCCACTTGATCGTTGGGCGAGTTTTGAGTATATGTCAGCCCATCGGGATTCATTATCGGAACTATCCAGACTTGCAGATGGTCAACAAGATACTTTATCGAGTCATCAGTCGCGTAACCGCTCAGGAGTTGATTGGCGATATAGACCGGAGATTCGACGGATATCCACTCGCGGGCGTGGTGGCACCCGGTGATCAGCACATCGGGCTTGCTTGCGTCGTCCACCGAGGCGTTCTTGCTGATCTTGAGCGCGAATATCTCTCGACCTTCGAAACTCGATCCCAGCTTGGAATAGCGCGCCAGATCGGGATGCGAAGCAGCAAGGTCCTTGAACTCGGCTACTGTGTCGTCATAGCTATGAAACCTTCCGTTTGCCAGCGACATGCGGAGATCGCCCGCAGGCACCCGTTTCGCACGGCGGCCGGCGTCGAAGTTCTTGCCCGGGAAAAGACGCGGCGCGATGTCGGCGAACTCCTCCGGGGTATAAAACCCAGCGAGCTTATAACCGCGACGCGTGTATCGCTCGGCTATGCGCGCGTCGATCGACGCAGGGGATCCGTCCGACGGAAAGATGTCCAGATACGCTATGCGGGATCCATCTCGCATCAGTATGTCTTCGCGGTCGCCCAGCCAATCCGAGTAGCCTGACGAGACTGCTGCGCGGTCCGCAAGGTCAATGACAGCGATGCGCATCTGCGATCCCGAATCAGCGCCGGCAGACTGATACTGAGGGGTGATCGCTTGAGCAACGACGTCTCCGCTTGCGCGCGCTTTTTGCCAATCGGCGACTGAGCTATAGAGGATCTTTGTGTTCATGCCCGCGCTTTGAAGGCGGTCGATCAAATACGGCGGCGCTGCTGCAACGGTTTGAGTATCGCCGGCAGACCAGATAGTGACATCGAGGCCGTTGGAATCGGCGAGGCGCACGACTTCATCAGCAGTTGCGTTAATGCGGGTGATCTGGGGAATGAACTGCTTGCGCGCAAGCTCCGCTTGAACCAGGCGATACTCGCTCCACGCCTCACGTTGAAGTACCGGGTCAGCGTTGGCTAGAGCGGCCTGCCAGACGTCGAGCGCGCCAGGCTCATCGAGGCGAGCCAGAGCTGTCAGCGCGTCTCGAAACTCGGTCGAACGCGTCGAGGTAAGACGAACCCGCAGCCCCGCCTGTCTCAAGCGGCGTTCGTCATTCCGCGCAATAGAGCGCTTCGGTGTTCGACTCGAAACGGCGGAGACGGAAGCTGAAAGAGAGGCGCTCGCCAAAAGCACGGCGCAGGCAGCCAGGACTGCGCCGGCCACCACCAATTCACGATGGAACACGCTCTTTTTCGTCTGCTTCATTCCTGTCCCGATAAACAAGGGTGTACCAGAAGCCCACAACCAAGGTCAAGACTCCTCCAATCGATCCTTAAGTCTACTGATTCAGTGGTACGCGTCGGGCGCTTCAATCCTGCGGGAAAGAAGCCCGGGGGGCGGGTTACGGAAGAGCACCGGATGCGGTGGCTCTTCCGTTCAAAACTCTGCTGCACTCGGTGGCGGGTTGAACCGCGCTAAGGCTTCTTGGCGCGCCTCGTGGGAGCAGGCTTCTCGGCTTCAACCTTGTAAGCGTTTTTGACTCCCTCGAGCGCATCTTTCACGATTGGCACCCGCTTGTCTGTTGGGGGCGCTTTCGCCACAAAGTCGGCCAACGTATTTGCGCCTTCCTGAATCTGGGCTCTTTCACTGCCCGCAATGAGTGTGAGTCCCAAACCGTAAAGCGCGTCGACGTAGGTTGGATCAGCGGCGAGAACTTTCTTGTATGCAGCCACTGCGTCCTCCGTACGGCCCGCCGATCGAAACATGTCGGCCTTTAGAACGCCCCACTTATTCTTATTTACGGTATCAAGCGCTTCGGCTTTGTCCAACTCCTTCAAGGTATCTTCAATCAGGTCAGCCGCCCCGTAATACTCGACAAGTAACATCGCATTCTTCCCGAGCATGTTGTAGTAAATCACCAGGTCATTGTTGAGGTTCGGATTGTTCTCTGCTGTGTCTTTCGCGGCGAGCCCTAGCGCTTTCTTAACCGCGGCTACCGCGGCCTGGAAATGCGCCTTCGCTTCCGGTCGTTGCTTCTTATTGAAAAGGTCCACGCCAACCTGATAGTGAGCTTCGGCCAGATTCGCGTTTGCCCTGTAGGCAAGCATGGCCATAGCGGCGTGCTTGCCCGGATCGACGGTGGCGGCTTGCTCGAACTCACTCATCGCATTCTGATAGTTCTGAGCCTGCATCATCTCGATGCCTGCATTGTAATGCGTTCGAGCCTGGTCAAAGCTCGACTGAACCTCCTGGCTCTCTTTGACTTTGGATTCGTACTCTTTCTGAGCGGCTTCCGCTTTGGCCTTGTCCGCTGGAGATGCGGGCCTCCCTGCGCCCGGCTGTGCCCCGCCTCCACTCTTCTGTTGGCCAAGAGCCTTCTGCACCTCCTCAAGCGTGAGCGCGTGCCCGTCTCCGGGATCCAGGATCACATCAACGACCGGCATCTGCGATATGCGAACGTTGTTCAGATAGGTAGGTGCTGCCCCGGGAGCGGAGACCACGAATAGGTATGTGCCCTGCAACGGCAAGCCGAGTCGAATATAGTGACCGTTCTTGTCGGTCTTGACACCCTTGAACTGACCCTTGATGTCGATGCGATACATGTCAACCACAGCTTCAGCGACGGGCTTCGTTGAGCCGTCCGCGGCCTTGATCCTGACGGTTCCCTCGACCTGTGAGGTTTGCGCCGAGACTGCGGCCGACAAGAAGGCGAGTGCGACCGCGAACTGGGCGACTCTCAAAAGACTCTTGCGAAACATTGAAATTCCCTCCATCGGCTTGCGGGCTAACATTCGCTTACCCGGTGACTATGATGCCTCAGTTCAAGCGCTGGTTGGCACAGGACTGATGGCGCAAGCACTCACTTTTGATGACCTTTATGCTCAAAAACTCAGAGTATATGCAGTCTATATCAGCACTCGATCAGTGTCAACGGAGCAGCAGATCTGCAGGATCGATGTTGACTCACCAACGTGGTTGCCGGTTGCGACATTCAACAGAGATCCGCGGAGCAGGCACAATTCAACTACAATTGACAAACGCATGAAGATTGAGCCAAAGTTAGTCGCAGTCGAGTAGCGTGGCGAGCATAGCTCAGTTGGTTAGAGCGCCTGACTGTGGATCAGGAGGTCGCGGGTTCAAGCCCCGCTGCTCGCCCTCATCAGATCCCGAATTACACAGTTCCATCCGGCCTTATATCAATGACAATCTTTGCGTTTCGATATCCTCGGTGTCGCTCTCAATCTGGCAGCTTCCCTCTCAGCCAGTTCGTGTCCCGCCTTCCGTGATCTCGAGACTCGACGCTTCATTGGGATGGTTGTGCGCTCAATATAGCAGAAGCTTTCTCGTTGATATGCCGCGCCCGAATGTGTTATTGTCCCCGCCCTGTAGGATTCAGTCGCACAAGTCGCTAGGCCGCGCGAAGCGAATCGGGTCAAAGTGACGGCGAACGCGGCTCATCGTCGCGGCCTGAGTCATTAGGCCGCATCGACTCTGATAGCCCTTTCAGGTAATGAGTCAAAACCTGATTTGCTTCGCTATCGGATCGGGATTGCTTGCCAGTGCCGCTTAGCTATTTGTAGGATTGATGAAGCTTAGAGCTACCAGGACTGGAAGGTTTTAGAGGGTATATCAATTGCTCTGACCTCGTTTACGCCTTGAAATGGATCTGTTTCAGGTTTCTGACCCAAACAAGGCTGCTTTACCTTTTTCACTCAAGTCTCCTATGAAGCTATCAAGCCGCCTGAAAATGTATTTTCGCGCATACAGGTTTATGGCCAAGGGTCTGTTGTCACAGGACCATCCCATACTCGCGCACATCATTCCAATGAGGCGGTGCAATTTGTCCTGCACGTATTGCAACGAATACGACGACTTTTCGAAACCGGTGTCAACCGAGGTCATGTTCGAGCGTTTGAATAAGCTCGCAAGCCTGGGAACCACGGCTATCATCATCAGCGGCGGTGAGCCACTGATGCATCCCGAAATCGAGAGCATCGTCGCGAAGATCAGGCAACGCGGGATGCTGGCGTGCTTGATCACGAATGGATATCTGCTGACGCAAGAGAAGATCAAGAAGCTCAATGCAGCGGGCCTCGAGTACATGCAGATTAGCATCGACAACGTGAACCCCGATGATGTTTCGAAGAAGAGCCTGAAGGTGCTGGACAAGAAACTTGTTTGGCTATCGGAGCTCGCCGAGTTCAGGGTGAACATAAACTCGGTCATCGGCGGCGGCATCAAGACTCCTGAAGATGCGTTGACTGTTGGCTTGCGCGCGGTTGAATTGAAATTCTCAAGCTCGCTCGGCATCATTCACGACGGGCTGGGGACACTCAAGCCGCTCAAAGGCGTCGAACGTGACGTCTATTTCGAGATGAAAGACCTGGGCAAGAAGGGTCACGTCAGATGGAACGGCTTTCAGAAGAACCTGGTCGATGGCAAGCCAAACCAATGGCGTTGCCGGGCTGGAGCGCGCTATCTTTACGTTTGCGAGGATGGGCTCGTTCACTACTGTTCCCAGCAGCGCGGCTATCCCGGGGTCCCTCTCAGTAGCTACACCAAAGAGGACATTCGGAGAGAGTATCTGACCAAGAAGGCGTGCGCACCTTACTGCACAATCGCCTGTGTGCACCAGGTTGCGACGTTTGATAACTGGCGCGATCCGCAAACGCTGGGCGTGAAAGGCGCGGTTCGGCGCGAGTCGGTTCAGGCAATCCAGACGCTGTATCAGATCGAGCAAACCGAAAAAGTGTAGTTTTGAGTCTGGTTCTTTGATGTGCGCCCGGATGGATTCCGGGCTGGTTAGAAGCAATGATAACGAGCGCCGCTAAGTGGCGGCGCGTGTGAATAACAAAGTCCCGCGGGAGCTAGTGGGATTCTTAGAGCTTTAGCGGACGAGGAGAAAATGACATGCATAAACCTGTGAAGTACGCGGAGAAGGGACTGACCTACGTCGCGCGCGGCGGGTGGGCGGTATTTGAAAGGATTAACCGAATCAAACCTAACCCTTCGTTCACTCCGAAATGGTCCGAAAAGCCGCTGCTTAAGTCCTATCAGAAAACCAAGCCGCCCCTGGGCTGGCCGCGAACCACGGATTCATTGTGCCCCAAGTGCATTCCTGAGATTCGCCAACAAATCGTTGACGGCAAGCTTCCTCACGAAATACTTCTCAACGAAAGAATCGGCGAGATCAAAGCTCAGATAATCGAGCGCGACGGCAAGATATTGATGGTCAAGGACTGCGAGAAGCACGGTCACTTCGAAGATGTGATGTCGAATGACCCTGCCTTCTTCAAACATCTCGAGGAAGTATTCCCAGGCCGGGACATCCGTGCCCACAACGACGAGAAGATGCACAAGCACGGCTCGAGCACGATCAAACACGGGCGGGGATCGGTGCTGACGGTCGACCTTACCAACCGCTGCAACATGATGTGCGACCCGTGCTTCATGGACGCCAACCAGGTCGGGTTTGTGCACGAGCTCACCTGGGAAGACATCAAGACACTGCTCGACAACGCAATTTCGATCAAGCCCCGCCGACAAATGTCGGTGCAGTTCTCGGGCGGCGAGCCGACGATGTCGCCTTATTTCCTGGATGCCGTTCGTTACGCTCGCAAAGTCGGTTACAACAGCGTGCAGGCGGCGACCAACGGAATCGAGTTCGCAAAGAGTCCCGAGTTTTGCAAAGAAGCGGCGGAAGCCGGATTGCGCTTCGCTTATTTGCAGTTCGACGGAATCGGCAACGCGGCCAATGAACACCGCAAGGTCGGCAACCTTTTTGACGTGAAGCTCCGCGCCATCGAGAACCTTCACAGCGCAGGCGTGGATATCGTGCCGGTGACCACGATCATCAACGGCATCAACAACGAGCAGGTTGGGCGCATCATTCAGTTCGCGCTCGACAATCCGAAGAAGATAAACTTCCTCTCGTTTCAGCCGGTCTCGTTCACCGGACGCGACGAAGAAATAACCGACGAGCGCCGGCATGCGCAAAGGTACACTCTCTCGCACATGGCCCACGACGTGAAGAATCAGACTGGACTGGGCGAGCCGATTCGGGACTGGTTTCCGATTTCATTCATGGCGACGTTTACCGATTGGGCTGACCTGGTTCACGGACCGCAGAACGATTGGGGCCAACTCAACTGCGGATGTCATCCAAACTGCGGGATCGGCATGGCCGTGATGATCGATAAAGAGACCAAGGAAGTGGCGCCGGTCACCGCATTCCTGCACGCCGAGCAGCTCGCCAAGGACATAATGAAGGTCAATGACGCGGCGCGGGGCAAGGTCTTATCGGTCGTGGGAATGGCCCTGGCGCTGATGAAGAATTACGATCCATTCAAGGCGCCGACACACTTCAGGCTCGTCCATTTGTTGAAGAAATTCGACAAGACCTTTGGGGCGACCGGCAAGGATTACGGCAAGGTATCCGGTGAGCGCACCGCCGAAGACATTGAGAAACGCCGGGCCGACCGATGGAACTTTCTGTTCATCGCCGGAATGTGGTTCCAGGACCTGTTCAACTACGACTTCCGCCGCACCGAGCAATGCATCATCCCGTACGCGACTCAAGAAGGCGAGATTTCCTTCTGCGCTTACAACACCGGTGTTGGCTGGCGGCAGATCATCGAGAAGATGCATATGACCGCGACTCTGACCAAGTGGTACGAAGAGAACGGGCGGCATGAGATCTTCGCCGGGGGCAAGTCAGTCGCGTTGAATAGCGCTGAGCACTCGCTGGTGCTCGACGAGGCGCTTGTGACCAAAGACATTCAACATGACCTTGACGATCTAGGCATCGCAAAGAACTCGAGAGAAGAGAAGCTGCGAGCGCAGCGAGATCGAATCAAGGAACAGCAGGAAAACGATCGTATGGCTAAGCTCTATAGGCAGCATGTGCTGAAGGAGCAGGGGACCCCGGAAGCTCAGATCGTTCAGATTCAGTTGAAGAGTTCCAAGCCGCGGCCGGAGGTTACGCCCGCAGGATTTGGCGACTGAGTACGCTCTTCACCGAGAGAATCAAAGAGGCCGCCGGGCGTCAAACTCGGCGGCCTCTTTTTGCCAGGCCGGAGGTTATCAGGACCGCGTCTTCCGATTGCGATCAGCTCCCGAGCTGATCCTTTGCGGAATGATAGAGTCCCGGTTCGCCTTTAAGACCGAATGGATCTTGTAGCCAGACTCGCCGACCGCTATGCGCCGATCGCTCCGGCTGCCTGTCTTCTTCGGGCAAGCGATCGCCGTCCAGCCACATCCGAGCCGAGGACGTGGCCGCGCGGAGGCGTAGCGACACGGCGACTATGACACCGCTCAACGCCGCTATGAGAATCAAACCGATCAGATTCATCGCCATCTCCGCGTCCCAGTATTCCATCGCCTCTAGTCTCCGTAGCTCTCGTGCACAGCGCGCATCGGCACCCTGAACCGCGCAGACCACAAAGCCAGCAGCCAGACCAGGCCCGGACTCGCTGAAAGCAGCCCGGACGCAATCATCAACGATCGCGGGCCGAACCAGGTCAACAGCCAGCCCGTGATGATCGTCGAAATCGCCATCGTCGCAAGCTCCAGCGACCGGTCTGTTGTGAACACTCTGCCGCGATAATCATCGGGCAGAATTCTCATCATCAACGTTTCTTGAAAGCCGAATTCGGCTCCAAGCACCAATCGACTGAGCCCTACCCACACCGCCATCGATGCAAGCGTGGGCATCAGACCCGCTACCGAAAAGAGCAGGCCGTGAGCAAGCAGCGACCATCCTATGAAATGACCGGCGCGATGCTCATTGGCGATCCACATGCCGACGCGCCGCGTCAGCATCATTCCCAGGAATACCCCGGCGCCGCCGGCCGTAAACAGCGCGGCTACGAACCAGTCTCCGCGCTCGCTCGACCCTTGTGCGAAAACGTGTCCGCCGATTCGATCGAACAGAATCGTTGTCATTCCACCGCCGCTGCCCCATCCGATGTTGACCAGAATCACCGCTCGCACGAACGGCGTTCGCCAGATGTACCGCAGCCCTTCGCGCAGGTCCGCGAAGAAACCTGCGCTTCCGGGCGCAAACGGCTGCTCGCTTCCGGCGATCGGCGTGATCGCCACAGCTTCCGCGGACATCGGGTCCGCCAGCACCGTGCTCTTTGCCGTCGCGTCTCGCTGTTGCCTCGTCGAGCCCGCAGGTATTCGAAGAATGAACAGCGCCGATCCGACGAATGACATCGCGTTCACAATGAACGCCGTGTTGTAGCCGAACTGCGCGGCCGTCAGCCCTCCGATCGCCGATCCGAGCGTGTACTGAAGAAACCGCGTCGAAAACATCAGCACGTTGGCCGTCAGGAACTCGCGCGGCGTCACCATGTTCGGGATCGACGCGTTCTTTGCGGCTTCGAAGAACATCGTGAGCGAGGCCATCAGCGCGCTGCACGCGACGACCAGCCACGCCGATCCGATCAACCCGGCGAAGACATACGCTACCGCGACCACGGCCCGCATCAAGTCGGCAGCGATCATTATCCGCCTGCGCGACCCGCGATCGGCAATCACACCGGCGATTGGGGCGACAAGTAAGAACGGCAGCAGTCTCGCTACGAGCAGCGCGGTCGTCATGAGCGGCGAGCCCGACAGCATGCGCACCAATCCGAGTTCCGCTATGAACGAAAACCAGGTGCCAAGCTCGCTAATGACTTGCCCGGCCCACAGTCTTCGAAAGTTCTTGTTGCCCTTCAGCAGCTCGCAGTAACTAGCCGACTTCATGGTCTCCTCCAAGCTTCAGTTTAGAGTTCAAGCTTTAGCTTGCCCGACTTCGACCGGAGCAACCTAAAGGTTGAACTCTGAACTTCGATCACCTTCAAGGCGAAGCCGTTGTTGGCAGTGGCGGGCACTATTTGCGACCGCCTTGTTTATTCGATTGTTCCGAACGTGGTTGAAACCCGCTCCAAAACATCAAAAGCCGCCAGCATCAAGTTGACGCTGGCGGCTGTCGGGCTTGATGCTGATGAATTGCTAAGGTCCTGTGCGAGCGGTCGCGTCCATAACGAAGAACGGCGTGATGCCAACCGGGCACACCTGCTCGAGGTACGCGCTCCACTGCTTGGGTGCGCCGCCGATGACATCAACCGATAGTTTGTTGTGTTCGCTCTTCATCAAAATCTCTCCGCTTGACGTAGCAACTTACGCGCAGGCTCGACGTTGGTTTCAACTCTTCTAGCCGACGAGGCTCAACTAGCGGATGACTGAAGATAAACGACTCGCGTTTTTGTGTCAACAAGTTTCTTTGCGCAGGCATCCGTGCCTGCAAGGCCTCGGCGGAAGATCCCTCGTAGAGAAAGAGGCGAGTTGCGAAACATGCAGGCAGGGATGCCTGCGCTCCCAGGACTACTCATATCGAAGCGCTTCAACGGGGTCGAGACCTGAAGCTCGAACGGCCGGGTAAATCCCGAAGATCAAACCGACTGCCGCCGATACGCCGAACGACAGCCCGATCGAGGCGCCGGTCACAACGGTGCTCCACTCGGCATACAGGGCAACGACTCGCGACACTCCGAAGCCGAAGATTATTCCGGTGATGCCGCCCAGTAAGCTCAAGACCAGCGCTTCAACCAGGAACTGCTTCCAGATATCCCGGCGTCTGGCGCCGACTGCCCGGCGGACTCCTATCTCGCGAGTGCGCTCCAGAATGCTCGCAAGCATTATGTTCATTATGCCGATGCCGCCGACCAGCAGTGAGATTCCGGCTATGCAGCTCATAACGATGTCGAAAATGTGCCGCGTCTTCTGGTTCTGCTCGAACAACTCGCGCGGCACGATTATCGAGAAGTCCTCGGCTTTGCCGTGCAGGTTCGTAAGCACTTCGTTGATCAGCACCGCGCTCGGCTTCAAGGCCTCCGGACTCTTCATGCTGACGACAATCTCATCGAGCTCAGATTCCATTCGTTTGAGCTCAAACTTCTTGAGGGCCGTAGCCAGCGGGATGTAGATATCATTGCTGAAGTCCTGTATCTTGACGCCCTCGAACTCGTCTTTCGCGAGGTTGGTATCCTCGAACACGCCGATCACCGAGAACCACATCTTGTCGATCTTGATGGACTGGCCGATCGGAGAGAGATAGCCGAAGAGTTTTTGCTTGACGCGCGAGCCTATCACGCAGAACTGCTCGTAGTCCTTCTCATCCGGCTCGGCAAAAAAGCTTCCCTCGGCCAGCTTGTGCTTGGCGAGCCGGAAGTATGAAGGCGTCACTCCGATCACGAACGAATCGTCGCTCTTGCCCTTGAAAGAAAAGATCTGGAACGTCTTCACGCGCTTCTTTGCGGCATAGGCTTCGATGTCGGGTGTAACCGCGGAAATGGCCTCGATGTCGCGAGTCGACAAGCCCAGCGAGCTCTCGCGGACTTTCTTCAGATCTTCGTCCTTGAACTCTCGGTCCTTGGCTATGATGTTTCGCAATCCCATCGTGTCAATGATACGCAAGCTCTCCCTTTCGGCTCCCGCCCCGATCGACAGCATCGCTATCACCGCGCCTACGCCGAAGATCATCCCGAGCATCGTCAGAAACGAGCGAAGCTTGTGCGCTCGGAGATTCGCTACTGCGAGTTGGAGTTCGGTTGCGTAGTTCATAGCTTGTAGAGGTAGGGCAGACTTTAGTCTGTGTTTGGCGATTGCTCTAATAGCGGAGTTACCAAACACAGACTGAAGTCTGCGCTACTTCGATTTCGCGCTCTCGACATCCGGTTTCTTCTTAGAAAAGTCTTGCTTCAGATCGGGCGGATTGAGCGCCAAAAGCTGTCCCGCGTCGAGCCCCTCGGTAACGACCACCTGCGCGGAATCTCCCTGACCCAACGTCACAGGCAAAGCCTCGAACTCATTGAGTCCCTTCTGAACAAAAGCAACAAACCCTGAATCTCGCTTAACGGCCGCACTGCGGGGAATGACGATGACCGATTTGAGCTCGCCTACAAGGATGTGCGATTTCAGCTTGACCCCTGGCTTCATGAGCGCGGCGTTGGTCTTGTCGAGCGTGACTATGGTTTGGAAATACTTCACCGGGGATTCCCGGTCGATGGGTCGCGCGAGTTTGTCGATGCTCTTAACCTTGCCGGTGAACTCTTCACCCGGATAGGGGTCGAGGGTGACGGTGACCCTCTGGTCGGTCTTCAACTCACCCGCGTCTCTTTCAAGCACGAAGCATTTGGCTTCCATCTTGTCCGGGTTTACCAATCCCTAAATGCAGACAACCGCCACGCGTTCTGGCGCCCAAAGAGAAGCAGCAAACCCATTTTGAACCCGCCTTGACAAGCACATGGCCGTTTTCGTATCCTTTCCGTTCGTCTTCTTTACAGGAAATCTGGAGATTCGCACCATGGGCACATTCGTTCCGAGCGGCAAGAACCTCGAACAAACCCGCAAGTGGTTTGTCATCGACGCCGACGGCAAGACCGTTGGCCGGCTTGCGACCGCCGCCGCCATGCTGCTGATGGGAAAGAACAAGCCAATCTATACGCCGTTCATCGACGTTGGCGATCACGTAGTTGTCATCAACGCGGAGAAAGTAGTCTTCACCGGAAACAAGTTGAAGAACAAGCTCTATCGGCATCACACGGGCTGGCCCGGCGGGCTCAAGGAAGTTACCGCTGAGAAGATGATGCAGCGTCATCCCGAGCGAATACTCGAGTCGGCAATTCGCGGCATGCTGCCTAAGAATAAGCTCGGCCGCAAGATGGGTAAGAAGTTGAAGGTCTACGTTGGAGCGGACCACCCGCACAAAGCACAACGACCCGAGCCGCTCCCCTGATAAGCGATGATAAGCGTTGATGAGCGAGCAGCGTACGGTTGACTCCGGCACGCACCGATTTGGAGGAGATTTTTACAGTGGCAGAAACGATTCAGAATTACGGAACAGGCCGTCGCAAAAGCGCGACCGCAAGAGTTTTCCTCAGGCCGGGCACCGGAGAAATAACCGTCAACAAGCGGAAGTTCGAAGACTATTTTCAGAACGAGACGCACCGGATGGTCATTCGACAGCCGCTTCACCTGACCGACTCCCTTAACAAGTTCGACGTGTTGGTGAACGTCGACGGCGGTGGGGTCGCCGGACAAGCAGGCGCGGTGCGTCACGGGATCACCCGCGCACTGATGGAGCTGAACCCCGAGTTTCGACCCAGGCTGAAGAAGGCTGGCTTCGTCACCCGCGACCCGCGGGCTAAGGAGCGTAAGAAGTACGGTCAGAAGGGCGCGCGAGCGCGCTTCCAGTTCTCGAAGCGGTAACGCTTAGTGATGCGTGAAACGTGATGCGTGACGAGGAACGAAACCAAAAGGTCACGCATCACGTTTCACGCATTACTCAATTCCATTGCCGGTCCTTGCGATTGGTTGTTTCAACAAGGACGATTTGTACGCGGGCCGGTGAGTACATAAACCAATTCAGCGTGTAGGAGGATCGATTGGTCACAGTCACAATGAAGGAACTGCTTGAAGCTGGAGTCCATTTCGGACACCAGGTCAGGCGTTGGAACCCCAAGATGAAGGAATATATCTTTGGGGAGCGAAACGGAATCTACATCATTGATCTTCAGAAGACCCAGCGGCTCTTCAAGGAAGCAGTAAAGTTTGTAACTCAGAAAGGGATGGACGGGGCGAGCTTCATGTTCGTCGGGACCAAACGACAGGCGCAGGACGCAGTCGAGGAAGAGGCCAAGCGCTGCGGCCAGTTTTACGTCAATCAACGCTGGCTGGGCGGGTTGCTGACGAACTTCCAGACCGTCCAGAAATCCATTCAGCGCATGAAAGACATCGAGACCATGCGCACGGATGGACGCTTCGATGCGCTGACCAAGAAAGAGCGGCTTGGACTCGATCGCGAACACGCGGCGCTCGAGAAGAACCTGGCCGGCATACGCGATATGAAGGTCCTACCCGATGTGATCTTCATAATCGACTCCAACAAAGAAGAGATCGCAGTCCACGAAGCTAACAAGCTTGGCATCACGACCGTCGCGATCGTAGACACAAACTGCAACCCGGACGGCATCGACTACATCGTGCCTGGAAACGACGATGCGCTCCGCGCTGTGCGCCTGTTTGCCGCGAAGATGGCGGACGCAATCATCGAGGGTCAGCAGACGGTGAAAGAGGGCGGCGCCGAAATCGGTGAAGCTGCGGAAGGCGCGGAAGCCGCCGCCGCGGGAACGCCTGAGACGCCGCGCGAGCGTTCTGAGAGAGGTGACCGTGACCGTGGCGGGCGAGGACGCGGACGTGGGGGAGAACGTCGAGGCGGACGCCGCACCACTTATGTTCCGCCCGGCGCGGCTCCAATTCCCGAGCCTCTCATTCCGGAAGCAGCGTCCGCACCCGCGCCTGAGACTACATCGGCAGAGCCCGAGCCTGTCATTCCTGAAGCGGTTTCCGCACCCGATACCATACCGGCGGAACGTGAGCCGCTCATCGTAGCGGCGAGCGAAGCCGGGCAATCCGGAGAAACCCCGAAAGCGGAAAGCGCAGAAGCTTCAGAATAAAGAAAACAGCAAGAGGCGAAAGTAAAAGCATCGCGCGGCGAAGTCAGCTTGTTTGCCGCGCCTTTTCACATCCTTTTAGCAATTAACATCGACCGGGAGAATCAGGTAGTAATGTCCAACGTAACACCAGCAACAATCAAAGCGCTCCGGGAAAAAACCGGCGCGGGCATGATGGAATGCAAAAAAGCGCTCACGGAAGCCGAGGGCAACGAGGAGAAGGCCATCGAGGTTCTGCGCAAGCACGGGCTGGCGACAGCGACGAAGAAAGCGGGGCGCGTTGCCGCCGAGGGGCTCGTCAATTCGTACATACACGCCGGCGGAAAGATAGGAGTGCTTCTCGAGGTCAACTGCGAGACTGACTTCGTCGCGCGCGGCGAAGAGTTCCGTAGCTTCGTCCATGATTTGGCTATGCACATAACCGCGGCCGAGCCACGCTACACAAACAAAGAAGACGTGCCCCCTGAGGTGCTCGACAAGGAACGTGAGATCGCGCTCGAACAAGCTCGTCTCGATCCGAAGAACGCGGACAAGCCTCAGCAGGTGCTCGATAAAATCGTCGAAGGACGGATAAGCAAGTTTTATCAAGAGACCTGCTTGATGGAGCAGCCCTTCGTTAAGGACCAGAACATCACCGTCGGCACACTGGTTACCCAGATGATGCAGAGGACCGGCGAGAACATAAGGGTGCGGCGATTCACCCGCTACAAGATGGGTGAGGGACTCGAGAAACGCACCTCGGACCTTGGAGCCGAGGTCCAAGACTTACTTGGCGGCAATAAATAGTTCGCAAGAGAACTCCCTGGGAGCGCAGGCATCCCTGCCTGCCTCTTTCGCGAACACGCTTCTTTTGTTTTAAAAGGTGCCGTGCGTGAGGCAGGGAGG
>JBBPIG010000025.1:0-29200 GCA_038040445.1 Acidobacteriota bacterium
TGAAAAAGACATTCGGCGGGTTCACGACCTACTACGTGTGGGAAGGCGCGCAGGTGATAGCAGAGTACAGCAACGCACCAGCAGGAACAGGGGGTTCGAGCTACTATCTTGCGGATAGGCTGTCGACCCGAATGACGACTGATACCAATGGAGCCTTCAAAGGCACGCAGGATCATCTTCCGTTCGGAGAGGAGGGTGGCACAAGTGGAACGAGTGAGAAGCATCGCTTCACAAACTATGAAAGGGACAGTGAGAGCGGCACTGACTATTCGGTTAATCGGCAATATCAGATGACAAATGGAAGATTCATGCGCCCTGATCCGCTCAACGGTTCGATTAGCAGCCCACAAAGTTTGAATCGGTACTCGTACGTGAACAATGACCCGACAAATTCAATAGACCCGGTTGGCTTAGCCGCGGAAGCGGTGTGGACGTTATACCGGGGAACATACTTAGGTGTCGGAGGGGGTGGCTTTGGCGGTGGAGCAGACTATGCATTCTGGGGAGACCGGATCGCGGACTTGCCAGGCTTCGGGACAATGTGGGGCAGCCTGAGCGAGTTTTACGAGGGACAGTGGAATGCGAGGCTACAGAACACTTATGACGCGTTAGCGGCAACCTACGCATTGAACCATGGTCATCCCGAAATAGCTGCAGCCCTAATGGCCGCCAACCCAACCCTTGTCCTGGTTAGCACTGGCGTGCTAGGGGTACAGGTAAGAAATAAAGCTTGGGACCTGACGGTTGAAGCGCTAACACCGATTGCTAAGGCGCTCGGAGGTAGAATCTGGGTGGAACCGACTACCAACATTACCTACATAATCGATGTTCATATGAGCTACACCGAGGTAATAGACAAACTGGAGTCTATCGGCTTGAGCTATTTTTGGGATCCCCTGCCGACACACAAAGGCGGAACCGATTATGCAGCAAATAAAGCACCGTGGTCCCATATTACTGTTGGATACCCCTATGGAGAAGTAACGAGATACAGTTTCAACCGGGGTGGGGTGCTTCAATATACGGAGTGGGGATTCAGGCCAGACTTGACGCCGCCGTGGATAACAGCCCACAGAGACCTCACGAATCCCCGAGACCATTGGCGCGATTACATTCCCTGGTACTTTCATCCAAAGCGATAGAGGAAACTCCGAGACTTTAGAGGATCGCAAAAAGAACAAGGAGAGTCTGTAAATGGCCTTTTTAATTCTTTCGAGGTACGCCCGGCTGAGACTGGCAGTTCCATTGTTAATGTTACTTGCTTTCCAGAGTTGCCATGTTCAACCTGAAGTTCGCGTCGAGCCCGCGAACCCGCCGACGTTTACATTCTCTCGCGGAACAGCCGTAGACGGGCTGCTCGTTTACCACCTTAAGGGCGACCAGGCGCATAAGGGTATATTCTTAGATAGGCTCTTGGCGGATAAGGAAAATACTAGTTGGATGATAGAAGGGGAACACGACAATCAAATCCCGATCACCTATGGCGTAGTCCCAATGGGAATGAAAGCGACGATACAGGCGAAACCGCTGATCGAGGGGGAATATTACATGGTTTATGTTACATCCCTGGTGGGTGCAAGGTTTGTCATCAGGGATGGTATGGCAGAGCCGGTAATTCAGCATCAGGAAAAAGGCGCCACGACAGCGCCAGGAACCGATCAAGAAATCAAACAGCGTTAGGAGGGTCAGGCTTGAGTTCGTTGACATTTGATCTGCGACGATAGACTTCCCGGCATCATGACGAAGAGAGTTGAGGTAGCGCGCGTGCGCGGGTCGGAGCCTTCGGAGATGAGATTGCTACGGAACGTGCTTAAGGTGAATGCAAGTGGATGGAATGTCAATGAACTCAAGCCTGACCCCTCCTGATGACCCCTGCAGGTCTTGGAATGACGCCGTTCGACCTCCAGCAAGCGGTTCGAGCGGTGAAGAAACGCACGGACGCTCGCAGCGTTGAGACCCACTACAAGTACGACTCGCTGAATCGGCTGACTCAGGTTTGGTACACGGGAGCAGGCGGGTCCGATGACCCGACTGTGAGCAGGCCAGCATTGCCCAGCGGGGTCGCCGCCACGGCGGATGTGGTAGTAGCCTATAACACAGCGACTTTGGGCAACGGACAAGTCAGCCGCGTTGACGATGGGGCAGGGTTTGAGACTTATCTTTACGACTCGCTCGGCAGGACGACGAGCAAGACTCGAACTATAGATACAGTGAACAGCTACCAGACTCAGTATCAATACAATCAAGCGGGTCAGATCACGTTGATGGTCTATCCTTCAGGCAAGCGGGTGAGCATGAACCACGATTCACGCGGACGTCTGAGCGGAGAAGACAAGGTAGACGCGGTAGGCAACGTACTCGCCAAGTACCTAAAGGTCGGTTGCGTACAACGCGGCAGCACAAGTGACGAGCATAGGGATCGGCGAGATCGGGGCAAGCAATGCCATCACTGAAACATATGGCTATAGCGCCAACCGTTTGCAGATGACTACTCAAAGCGCGGTGAACAGCAGCGGGACTAATTTGATGAGCCTGACCTATGGATATCAGGCAGCAGCGGGAGCATCGGGAGCGGGCACGACGGCGGGCAACAGCGGTCAACTGATGAGCATCACCGGCACGATAAACGGCGCGGGCCGCGGTGAGAGCTACACCTATGACGACTTAGGGAGGCTTGCGAGCGCGAGCGGGTTCTATGCACAACGCAACTATAGCTACGACCGCTGGGGGAATCGGACTGGCGTGAGCGGCGGCTCAACCCAGAACATCGTTCTGCAGCAGCAGCCAGGTGCACCGGCGGGTGTACCGAATAACAGAATCACCAGCGTCAATGGCGTAGGCTACGCGTACGACTCATCGGGAAATCTCAACAGTGATGGCGCGCACAGCTACAGCTACGATGCGGAAGGAAGGATCGCCGGAGTAGACGGCGGAGCGGCAAGCTACTCCTATGACGGTGCAAATCACAGAGTTAAGAAACAGCAAGGAATCACGACAACGTATTACATCTGGGAAGGCAGTCAGGTAATTGCTGAGTACGGCAACGTTGCGGCGGGTGGAGGAGGCGTGAGCTACTACTTGGCCGATAAATTATCAACGAGGATGACCACTGACAGTAACGGCGTTATGAAGGGGACGCAGGATCATCTACCGTTTGGAGAAGACTCTGGCACGTCAACAGGCCAGATAGAGAAGCACCGCTTCACAAGCTATGAAAGAGACAACGAGACGGGCATCGATTACGCGATAAACAGACAATACTCACAGAACACAGGTAGATTCAGTCGCCCGGATCCGGTCACGGGCTCGGTGAGCACTCCGCAAAGTTTGAACCGATACTCATATGTGAACAACGACCCGATAAACTCTACGGATCCGCTAGGATTAGAGTCAGTGTGGGGGCTATACAGGGGAACGTTCCTAGGTAGGGGTGGTGGGTCAGACGGAGCAGACTATGCATTCTGGGGGGAACGGATAGTGGACCTGCCAGGCTTTGGAACACAGTGGGGTAGTCTGAGCGAATTTTTCGATGGGCAATGGGATACAAGGCTGCAGAATACCTACGATGCTATAGCAGCCAACCGCGCACTACAGGAAGGGGATTGGGAAACCGTTTGGGCTCTTATGGCGTCGAATCCGTCCCTTGAACTCGTAATATTTCAACCGATTCTTCTTGCGCAAAATGGAGGGTGGGACGATACCCTGAAGAACATAAGACGCCTCAAAAATCACTTGTGGGGTGACAATATTGATTCAAAACTAACGAAAGGTTCTAATGGGGAGCTCGGGCTTGAGGTTCACGCCAGTTTTGAGCAAATCGTAAAAGTGCTCAAGCAGCATTATTACTTTGGGTTACTTGCGAATAATCCTTTTGATCATCCCGGAGGAATGGAGTTCCGTGACTATAGTTCCCCAGGTTTTCACTTCAAGCTCGCTTACCCCAAGAGAGAAGTAATAGGCTATAGTTACAAAACGGGGATACCCACTATGTTTGGAGGCAATTCACTCATGAGCTGGATTACGGACTTCCACGGGGATCGCTACAATCCAAACTATAGTGTTTATCACCTACTTCGTCACTTCGGGGATTTCCTATTCCGGTGATTCCGATAGTTGAAAGGGGAGGTCGGTGAGATGTGGAAGTCGGCGCTCTTGTTGCTAATTCTTCTGACGTTTTCGAGTTGCGAACAACGGACCACTGTGGAACTCGCGGAAGAACCCTCGCTTGTTCTCATCGTGTCGGGTAGCGGTCGCTTGACTGAACTCACGATCTATGGGCCAGAGCACGAGGAGGACGGGCACTCCCAGAACACGACGAATGCTATATGGAAGATAATTCCACAGGAAGATGACGGAGAGCGCGTGAGCAAGTTGCATGAGGTTAGATACGGTCTTGTACCGAGTGGCTACAAGCAAATGATCCCTAGCAATGGCTCGGCCCCCGTACCTTTGTTGACAGAGAAGAGGTATTCCTACCGACTTGTAACAATAAATGCACCGCATGCCAGTGGATACTTTGAGCTAAGAGACGGTAGGCCGACTAAAGTCAAGGGGCCTTGCTTCGAATTGCATGATGACAAATGGGTTCGGGTTGACTGTTCCAACTAGTTGGAACACGTGTTTTCGAACGGCGCAGTTGAGCAGCTACTTCGTTCTGACCCTGTTCCTGGGAGCATTGCTGATCCTCAGAGCTCAATCGATATACATAACGATCCTGTCAATGCAACTCTCGCGTCTGAGGGTTCGTCCAGAACAATGGTTTCGTATATGCCATTAATTCCACGAGGGGGATAGATGTAAACCAAGTCCTGGGATCGCGATCGCCATTTCCGGAACAGCAAATCGTAGCCATACCAGGCGGTGTATATCCACACGAGGTGGTAGGTGCTTTCATAGTGCGAGGAGGTAAGATTACCGACGAATTTGTTCCTTGTAAGAAGTGACCCGGGCAGATTTGTTTTTCAAGGAGAGAGAGATGCCAATGTCTTTTGAGGTTAAGCAAGTTGGTGTGATATTGCCTAGCGGAAATATCGCTGACGGAGAGTTCAAGCTATGGGAAGAAGACCCTGACGAAAAGGAGAGGGTGAAGCTTTCTCTCACATTTAGAGGGAAAGAGATTAGTGTAGTGGACGGTGACTTCTTTTCAGCAATGCGTTCAATAAGACGAGAACTCGAAAAGGAGGGCATGGTCCTCAATTGCTACGGTGGCAGCAAGAATGTGTACCCCTCACCAATGAGTCAAGACATGGGATCGGGATGGAAGGCTTACCGACTAACGATTGGCAGAGCAGCCAGGCTGGAAGACCTAGTTTCAATCTTCGAGGTCGGGCCGGATGTTGTACCCTCGTCGGTTGAAGAGCAGGAGGCATTCTTCAAGAGTTGGGCGCAGAGCCTTGGCTGACTACGCCTCGTTCTTAACCGGGGATCGCTGAAGAGCTTCGAATTCAGAGATGCGCCCTTGTCGAGTCCAGGCACTTCTGCCATGTACTGGTCAGTGCCTTTTTCGGCCACCGATGGACCGACGACGGGACCCAATCTTCAGAGCCAGTACAGCTATGATTTCAACACCGGCTTCCTCAACTCTCAGACTGACCCAAACGGGCTCATGATAAGTTACATGCCGGACGCAGCGGTGCGCGTGAAGAAGGTGACCTATCCGAAGCTCGCCAGCGATACGAATGCTAACCCAACCCTCGAGACCTTCTTCGCCAACGATCAGAATGGCCCGAGCAGTGCGGACACGCTCGTTTATCAAAGCAAGTTCACCTACTCCGATGGCGCGACCCAGAGGGTGCAAATAAGCAATCAATGGCTGGACGGAGGGGGCCGGACAATCAGAGCGGGGTCAGCAGTGGGACCGGCCATAACCAGCTTCGATGCGGTCAAGAGCATCTATGATGATCTTGGCAGAGTGAGAAAGAGCACCAATCCCTACAACACCACAAACTCGGATGGAAGCACGACGGGACTGCCCAATGCGACTGTTTATGCCTATGACAGTCTGGGTCGAGTGCTGACCGTTACGCTCCCCGACGCGAATACCGTGACTACCAGCTACAACGGCGCGCTGACAACGGTGACCGATCAGGTTGGGCGTCAGAAGCGAAGCGAAGCGGACGGACTCGGCCGGACGATCAAAGTCACCGAGATGGACAATTCCAAACAGCTCAATTGGAACACGGCCTATGGCTACGATCTGAACGACAATCTCATTTCGGTCGATCAAGGCGGACAGACGCGCGCATTCAAGTACGACCCCCTTTCGAGGATGACCTACGAGCGGACGCCCGAACAGGACGCGCCTATCGCCGTCACCGAAAACAATCTCACAACAAATTGGAGCGCCCACTACACCTACACGAGCTTCAACGCGATTGCCACGCGAGAGGATGCGCGCCGCGTCATCAGCACCTACAGCTACGACGGACTGAACAGGCTCTATCAGGTCGGCTACACACTGCCGAGCCCGAACCCCGACAACGTGCAGGCGACAGCCACGGTCAATATCACATATGGCGCTGTTGCACCGAAGAACGGACAGGTCGACGAGGTGAAGCAGAGCTTCAGTCAGAGTGATGTTCCCTGGAAGGAGAGCTATGTGTATGACGGGCTGTCGCGGCTGTCGAGTAAGACCGTCTCGTTCGATAGTCAGGCGTATTCTTACACGACCGGATACGCGTATAATCAGGCGGGGCAGTTGACACAGATGACTTATCCATCAACCAAGGTGGTGAAGTATGGGTTCGACAACCGGGGCAGATTGAATACAGTCGGCGAAGGAAGCATTGCAGACAAGTATGTCTCGAGTGTCGGCTATCAACCATCTCAGCAAGTCTCAAGCATCAGCCTTAAGAATGGGGTGACCGAAAACTACGGATACTCAGCGGACCGGCTGCAGCTCACGTCTCAGACTGCGACCAAAGGCGGGAACACGCTGATGAGCCTGACCTACAACTACGTGGCGGATAAGAGCCGCAGCGGAGGAGTGGGAAGCGGTCAGGCGAATACCGGCCAATTGATGGACATAACCAGTAGCCAGATCAACGCGCAGCAGCGAAACGAGAGCTATAACTACGACCAGGTCGCGCGCCTGACTCAGGCAAGCGGATTCTACTCCCAGCGGACCTATACATATGATCGTTGGGGCAACCGCACTGCTGTGAGCGGCGGGGCCTCGCAGAGTGTGATGTTGCAGCAACCAGGTGGAGGAGTGACGAACAATCGAATAGCGAGTGTGAACAGCGGACCGAGCTACCAGTACGATGCGGCAGGCGATGTGACCTATGACGCGGTGCACAGCTTCAGTTACGACGCTGAGAGTCGAATCGTGAAGGTGGACAGCGGAAGCACGGGGACCTATTCCTATGATTCGGCGAACCGCAGGGTGAAGAAAGTCGCCGCAGGACATACGACCCATTACGTCTGGGAAGGGAGCAAAGTAATTGCTGAGTACGGCGACGCTCCGGCTGGAGCGGGAGGCACGCGGTTCTATCATCCGGATCGACTATCTAATCGGATGATCACCGATGGCAGCGGCGTAGTCAAAGGCGCGATGGATAATCTTCCGTTTGGCGAAGATGCCGGAGTGGTTGGTGAGACTGAGAAGCATCGGTTCACAACTTATGAGCGAGACGACGAGAGCGGAACGGACTACGCGGTGAATAGGCAGTATTCGCAAAGTACCGGTAGGTTTATGCGTCCTGATGCGATTCCGGGATCAGTCGGCAATCCGCAGAGTTCCAACCGTTATGCGTATGTGCAGAATGATCCGATAAACTTCGTGGACCCGTTGGGGCTTGTCAGAGTCTGTCAACCATCATTAAAGAACCCAGGCTGTTTGGTCTGCACGGAAGACAATGGTTCTCTCACAGTAGACTGTCGCCCGCGAGATTTTCTAATCCCGATTACCCGCCCAAGACCCACCCCTCCACCAGACAGACCCGAGCGACCAGAGAAACCCGAACATCCGCAACCACCAGTTGCGTGCCCGCTCGATCCCAGGTCGTGGCGACCGCCTGCGGGTGAATACCCCTGGTCGCGCATGAATCCGCCAGAGACGCTCTCGCCGCGTGTCCCACAAGGGCCTGAGTTGCCAAAGCCCCCTGTCGGAAACCCTGTAACGGGGACACCCTCAAATCCAGGGGGGAGCCCTAGAGTTAGTCCTACCGACCCTATGATCCCGCGGGATCCTTCGATCGGATGGAAGGTGAGGTTTGCGTTAGGGCAGGCCGGAAGACTGTTTGGTGCTGTTTTCAACGCTGCCGTAAGGGGGGCGGGAGAAGGTTTTGGGGTCGTTGTGGTAAACCCATGTATAGTTGACCGAAGGTACTGCGGATGTGGAAGAGTTTCGGAGAACACCGTTTACTAACTGGGTTCCGAAGAGGTTCAATCTGACGTGGAGATAATCAATCAATGCCACAATCCACCGAGGGGCGCGCTCTGGCATCTTCGACGGAGCCTAGGATGGATCAATGCATCTGACTTGGAAGGCTTATACTGCGTTCGGCTATTGGATGCCCTGCCGGAGCCCAATGAAGAATCGGATGAGTTTTACAAGTATGCCTGGAAAGAGGGTCATCATATCTATGGAATCTATTCTCCAGAGAATAGGAATACCGTATCGTGCATCACGCTTAATCTCGGCGACATCTACCGTCTAGTGCCTTTTATTTACTGGTGGACGACCGTACCTACGCTCTTGATCGCACACTCTTTGGCGCATGAGGTGGCCCATCATCTAGTCGCTACGAGGGGCTACGTTTTCAAGAATGGAGAAAACCTTGAGCACAGAGAGTACGAAGAAGTAGCTGCTAATCGCTATGCCTTCTACGTCGTGAAGAAGATGGAAGAACGATGGTACTACAGGCTAGCGCGATGGATGATTAAGGATTTAGCCGACCACCACCACGTCTTGGCGCTGCTCGACTGGAGGGAAAAAAAATACGAGAAGTCCGCTGAGCACTGGTACAGGGCGTGGTGTCTCAACCCGGAACTCGACGAAGCAGCGTACTGGTATCTCCGCGCGAGAAAGATGTGCTCCGGTGCGGAGGAACAACAAACTGAATAACCTCACACGCTCCGTACCCACTTCCTTCCCGCTGCGCTCTTCCCCGTGATCAAGCCACAGAGGAGTGCACAACTATCAACATGACGCGGAGAACAGAATCGCCAAGGTGGACGCGGGTACGGGGAACGAAGCGAGCTACTTCTACGATGCAAACAACTGGAGCGTCAATCAAGGTGGGCAGACCCGAAGCTTTGCCTATGACTCGCTCGGCAGGATGACGAGTCAAACGACGCCCGAAGGCGGCGCGGTCAGCTCCACCTACAAGGATTGTGGGTCAGTACACTAGAAAATTCGTGTGCGAGTGACGTGATTCATTTCGGTCGGTTCTGTAAGGAGTAAGAGGATGAATTCCTTTCCCGCCAAGGTCAGTATCATCCACCGGAGATGGTTTTTAGCGGGCACAGCTCTCATCATTTTGATGGCAGGGGCGTGTCAGTCTAGAGTCCAAAGTGGTCCAAGCATCAAATCCGGAGGCCTCGGACTCAGTAGAACGGAATGGGAGCGGTTGCACGGACATACTACAAATCAGGATTCAGGATACAGCTACTACAAAGACGAGCCCGGCCAGTTCATAATAAATTTCATGGGTCGCGGCGCTGCGTACATAAAAAGAAGCTATGATGATCCTGCGGGCGTCACTCTCGAAGAGGCGCGTAAAGAATCTCAGAAGCTCATACCACAGGACTCCAGGTTGATTCGAACCTATAACGCAAGCGCGGGGCCCGTGGATCTCTATTTCAGCGATGCCCTCAAACCGATCTTTCCTACAGACGACTACTGGATACATGGAGAGCCAGGTAATTTCATCGTTTTGTATTTTTCCGATCATGGCATTATCGACTCGTTTGTAATTGGCCTAGGTAACAACCCGTAGCCCTCTGTGCCAATGATAGTGAGACACGAACCGCTCTTTAGTTTAGTGTATGGGGGCGGAGAAAGAACGTCTCTTGTCAAAACCAAGTTTCCACCAGATCGGTGCGTCGGCTTCGACCAACATTAAGCCCATTGCTCCGACGCTCCGTTCGGTTAGACAACTCCTCTCAACACAGGCCGTGGGGTTACCGCGCGGGTCAAACACTTCTTTCCGGTCTTAGTGGGCGCGCACGACAAAAGCCGCATCTTCGGCGACCCTCCCGCGGTCGGAGTTCTCTCACTTCCGCTCCTCGATTTTATTTTCGCGGCCTGAATATTATTAGCATTAGTGTGCTCGCTTTTTCCGTCCTCCATCAGTGAGGGAGATTCACAACCCATGTTGAGATGACCCCCTCGGTTCCAGCCCGGACATCTAATCGCATCAACGACGGCAAGGCCATTGCATGGCATTGGCATCGCTGCGCCGCTTGATGCGAGAAGCAAAACCAATCCTCGGAGGGCACAATGTCAACACCCAGGATTCGACTAACAATGGTGCAGCGGGCCTTGGTTCAGGCTCAGTCGCCGGCTTTCACCGTCACTGAGTTGCTAGACCTGTACCTGGCCACACCAGGCAAACAGCGAGAAGAACAGTTTGTCAGCACCGCCCGCGCGGCAGAAATCGCCGGCTTATCGCAGCGCACAATTCAGGTTTGGATCGACAGCGGCGCCCTGCCCGCCATCCGAATCGGCAAGAACTATCGAGTCAGGCGCGTTTCTCTGCACCAGTACTTGCAAGAACCAAACACATGAGAGAATACGAGCCCTTTGATTCGGCGATGAGGTATTAAACGCGGAAGACAACGAAGTACACAGGCGCTACCCACGCATCTACGCGAACGAACGCGAATGCTCTTCGCGCCAGTCGCATAGACACGCAGATAGCGCCCGCCGAAGTTGGCCGGTGCGCACGAACTCGCACTACGCGTCGTACATCGCGGCGATCAGACAGCCGCGAGCGGTGGCGGTAAGCGGGTCCTCGGCCATTCGTATCTCGGATATCTCGAGCGGGAATCCGTCGCGCTCAATCGCCTGCCGGAACTTGTCGAGGAATCCCTTGGGCCTGGCAGTGCCGCCGCTCAGCACGATCGGCATCGGCTTGTCGATCCTCGGCAGGTTCTTTTGTTCGGCAAGCGCGCTGCGGAGCGTCTCGACCAGCGACAGGATCACGTCGTCGTAGTAAATATGGAGCGCGCTCTCGTATTTGTTCTGCGGCGCGCGTGACAGGTCGAGGCTCTCTTCCTTGATGAGCCGGATCCTGGTCGGCAACTCTCCGGTCACGGCTCCTACGTTGCGGTCGATGTAGTCGCCTGCCTTGTTCATGCCGAAGGTCATCACAGGAATCGACATGAACGCTAGCGCGACGTTGCACATTCCGCCGCCGCAGCTTACGCCGATGCCGCTGAAGTTTTCTTTTTCCAGCTCTGCGAATACAACGGCGAGCCCTTCGTTGATGCCCTTCGCGTCGTATCCCATCGAGTTGAGCAGGTCGCGCAGCATCGCCTCGTGGTAGACAACATTGGGCGAGCCCTCGTTGCGCAGCGCGCCGGGCACGCTGAATCGCATCGTCTCGTTGTTCTTGGTCTTGCGCACCAGTTGCTGGATGATCGCCTGCATCACCGACATCGAGTATTCTTCGGCCGGGTTGAGCGTGCCGCCATTCATCGGCCGGCGCACTTCGGTGTTGAAGACGTTCGCAAAGCGCGCCGCCTCATTGCCGTAGACTTGCAGCGTCGATCCACCGTTCAACTGATAGCTCACCTTGTTCTGCTTCAAAATGTTCTCGGTGAACTTCGAGTAAGGAACAGCGATGAACGCGTTCAGCTCGGCCTTGGCTTTGACACGGTCAGCGGTGCCGCTGGCCAACACCAGCCGGCTCGTCCCAACGTCCAGACCCAGGGCCGCGCCCTCGGCTGCAGTCGTATGGCTATCATTGGTTTCCCTTTCTTGCTTCTTATCCATGTTGCCTCCAAAGTTATTCTTGTTGATGAGCTTGAGGGGCTCGGTGTTAAGGCTAGCAACAGCCCTGCGTGTTGCTTTCAATCTGACGGCCTGGCCTGCGGGTATCGGCATCGGGGAGCCACCAGCAACGGCAGGCAGGAATCCACGCCGTTTCGGTGTTAACTTCAAACGGCCCAGACCGCGTATGTGAATGACGCTGGTGTCGGCAAGCTCACGCTTGAGCAGCCCGAGCGCCGCTTCTACGCCCCGCGCCGCTTGTCGCCGCGTCAATCCGCTTCGCTTCGCCGCTTCTTCTATTAGGTCGGTCTTGTTCATATCCGATCCGTGATGCGTGATGCGTGATGCGTGATTCGTGATGCGTGATGCGTGATTCGTGATTCGATCACTCATAGACTCGTTCCGGTCACGCATCACGCTTCACGCATCACGCTTCACTGCTTACTCCTTCTCCAGCGCGCGTTGCTTCGAATACACCCGCCCGAAAACTTTCGCGAGCGAGCGCCGCTCTCCTTCAACGGTGGAGCCGCTCCTTTCGGCGGCATCGCGCAGCGCGGTTTCGGCCCTTTCCAACCCAGGCCATTTGCCGCCCGCCGCCGCGACGTAAGCCTGGTCGTAGCCGAATCCAAGCCGCGAAATGGCTGTCAACTCCGTCTCGTACTTGTTGCTCAGGCCGAGTGCCTCAAACGGGAACTCCGACACCCAGTCGGTGTGATATCCCATCAGGCGGTTTGACGGATTTACGCTCACCAATCCGTGGGTCACACAGTTGGCGTCCTCGATTCCGTACTTGGAACGCAGCACTGCCGTAAGCACTCGCGCGGCATAGATCTGTGCTTCGTTGATCCCATCGGCCCCCATCGCCGCTCCGCGCCCTTCGAAACAGATGCCAACGAAGCTCGCGCTCAGGTTTACATAAACGCCGCGACCGTCGCTCCACAACGAATTGCCGGCATGACTAGCCGCAAACTCGTCGCGCACGATTCTGTAAGTCCGGCCGAACCTGTCGATCACGTAGTTGTACAGGCGGTGTTCGTGTGCGTATTCAAGCAGCGCGCGTGACTGATTCTTCAGCGACGAGTTGTAACGATCGGCGAATGGCAGCAGGTCGCTTTCGGACACGTGATAAACAATTCCAACAGGAAGCGAAAGTATCTCGCCTTGCCCCGAACCGTCCGTTAACGCCCCAAGGTCAAATCGATAGAAGCTGCGCTTCATGCCTATTATCTCGAACTCGGTCAGCACTCGCGCGCCGTTGCTGTAGAACTCGTAGCCGTCGCCTTGTTCGGCGAGCCAGACCTTATCGAGCGTCAGCCCCGCTCCGGAAGCAATCGCGGCAACCGCCTCGCCTCCGTTCGACCCGGCAACCGCAGGTTGGTTGTTCGCGGAGATATCCTTCGCCTCGGTCGAAACCGACAGGCTGCTCACGATCCTGGACACGGCATAAACCAGGCTCACCCCGGCGAAAAGCACGAGACCGGCGCACAAGGCGTAAAGCGCATATCGAATGCGATACAGCAGCGACGCCAACCTTATCCCCAGCGGCGCCGGTTGATCGAGCGGTAGCACTTTTGATAGCTCCAAGATAATCATTGCGCGATCCGGAAGCGATCCTACGAGCGGTAACTTCTCCCACGGGCTGCGTGGCCGATCGACCTTCAGCGCGCTGTTGAGAAACTTCAGCCGCAGAACCGGCGACTCGAGGTATCTCGAGTAACGATCGATGAGTCTTGCGTATCTGAGATTCTGCGGATGAAAGTCCTGCATCGCTCTAGAATCCTCAGACTGCTTCATCAGGGCTGTTCGTACTGACACGCTATTAGTTGTAGTGACATCCCGGCGGCTTTGGCCCGCAGTTGCGCTTCAGCAGCAAATCTCTGCGCTTCGTCGGCGGCGTTGAATCGGCCTATGCGAACTCGGAACCATCTGCCACGCCGCGCCAGGTCTGTACCGACTACGTAAGACGGCACGCCGGCGTGTCTCAACTTCTCTGCGAATTCCTCTGCCGCCGCTTGAGTTGGAAATGCCGCAGCTTGCAGTGAGAATCTGCCCTGGGAGTTTCCGTTATCGCCTGAACCCGCCTGCTCAGCAGCAGCCGTTTGAGCGGGCTTCAAGTCCGCGCTTGCGGGTGCGTCCGAAGAAGACAATGACGCCCCAGGCTGAGCGACTGATTCCTCGGAGTTTGCGGCGGAAGGCTGAGGTTCGGCGGCGGCCGGCTCGCCTGTCAGCACAGCAGAGTCAACCGGCGCGGCTGTGCGTTGCTCTGCAGAAGATGTCGGACGCATAAGAAAATAGAATCCGGCCGCGAAAGCCAATACCATCAGCACCGCGAGCGAAGCTCTCAACTTTCTGAATGATGTTCGATGGCCCGGCCTCATCAGCACTGGCCATTCGTTGTGAGAGTAATCCCACGCAGGAAGCGGATTCTCCCAGGGATCGACAGAAGTCTCCTCGCTCGTGTGCGGCTCATTGCTTTGATCATCAAAGAGACTCACTTGTGCGGCAGGTGAACTCGCCGCGTGTTCGACGAAAGTGCGAGGTTCGTCGTGAGGTAGCGAGTCGTCCACACGGGTGTACTCGGCGTCCGCGGGCTTAGCCTCAAAGCCGCCAATCGATGCCGCGGTTCGAGGCTCGAGCGATCCGTTTTCAGGCAAATCAGGTAAGTCCGCTGTTAGCGTGCGCGTGCCGTCATCAACATCCTCGTTTTCGCGGGAGTCCGGCTCCGGATTCGACTCATCGTACAGCTCGAAGGTGCCGGCGGATTCAGCTTCCTGATCAAACGACTCGACGACGCCTAAGCGGTCCTCGACGAATACCGACGAGTCAATCTGCGGGCAATCCAGCGCAGACGCGCCCTGCTGAACCAGGGCGCTTGCTCCGTTGTTCTGAACGGGCCTCCCTTGAGGTGCAATCCGCGAGTGCGTTCCGGAAAAAGCTGTTTGAACGATGGTCTGGCACTGGTCACACAGCCTCGTGTCAGGCGCGAGCCCGACTGGGCCGGCCGACAGAGGTCGCTTACACAACGGACAGGATGGGTGTGCCATTTCGAACTGCATACGGAACTTCAGGTTTCAAGTTTGAGAACTGGACTTTCCGGCTTCGGACCCTTTGGGGGCGGTGGGATCAGCGATAAAGCCGGGTGTTGGGGGCGTTTCAATCGTGGGGCAGAAGCTCGAAGCGAGCCGATTATTGCATACGCCCCATGCCTTTACAAGAGTTTATTTTTGGGGGCGAACAGTGACTCGATTGGGGAGTGAATCCTCCCCGGCCGTGAATCGGAACTCATGAAACACGAGACGCGGTTTTCAAGGTAGCGATGAATGCCTCGATCTCCTCGCGGTCCTCTTCGTCCAGGCTCAAGAATTCGACCCCGAGCCCGGTTCCTTTTCTGACATAGGCCACTCGCGACACTGCTATGACTCTATGCTTGTTGCCGGGCAGTTCGAAGCGGACGACCATTCGCGTACCCGCGCGAATGGGCTCTTCGGTGCTTATGAACAAACCGCCAGTGCTGATGTTCGCCATGTGTTTTCTGATGCGAGACGGACCGCTGCTGCTGTTTGTGAGTTCAAATTCAACCTGGGTTGTTATGGGGGCACGCTCGAAACGCCGTCGTTCCAGTTGAGCAGAACTTCTCATATCACTCCTTGAGCGCTTGTGTCTGATGGGGGTGAGGAACACCGCGCCTGGCTTAAGATCAAACGTCCGTGGAGGCTTGTTGCTAGCCGGCTTTCGCGGGCTGCAACGCAGCGGGCCCTTCGGGGTGCTCCTAACCTTTACACAGCTTGAGTCTGCTTGACAAGGCCCAGCTAACTAGCGGCCGGCGTGCCGCGGCGAATTTATTCTAGCTTTGATTGCCTCCGCGAAGTCTAAGATGTTGAAGGATGAGTGCATTGACTGAGGTGGGGCCCTGTGTGAGAATACCGCTGCAAGCGCAGCAATGACGCCCTCCTGATTGGAAGCCTGTTAACAAATACCGCCCTCAAGGCGGAGCGCGACTATGAGCAATAGACGCATTGGGAACTATCAGATCACCGACTACGTCGGCAGCGGCGGGTTCGGATCGGTGTTTAAGGCAGAAGACGTCAACACACCCGGCCGCGTGGTCGCTATCAAAGAGCTCCACAAGAAACACACGCGCAATCAAGTAATCAAGCAGCGCTTCTTTCAGGAAGCCGTCGCAATGGCCCGGCTTGACCATCCGAATCTGCCGCGTCTGTACACCTTCGGCGAAGACAACGGTTCTTACTATCTGGTCATGGAGTTCATCTCGGGCAAGCTGCTCAGCGACGAGCTGCACGAAGACGGCCCGATGCGTCCTGACAGGGCGGTCGACGTACTTACTCAGGTGCTTGACGCTGTGAGCTACGCGCACCGCAATGGGATAATTCATCGCGACCTTAAGCCAGACAACATCATTCTGGTTGGGCTTGTTGGGCTTGTTGGTAACGGCGGCGCGCTCAGGATAAAGGTGCTCGACTTCGGAATCGCGCGCATGGTCGGAGGGGAGAGCTTGACGCTTGCGGGCGAGGGCTTTGGCACGCCGACTTACATGGCGCCCGAACGTATGAGCGGAGCCGCCGGCGACGACCCGCGAATGGACCTCTACGCGGCGGGAATAATCCTGTTCGAGATGCTGAGCGGCAAACCGCCCTTCGAATCGAAGGCCAGCGATCCTGCTGCGTATTGGCTCGAGATGCGTAAGCTTCATCAAAGCGAGCCGCTGCCGGCTCTTGCGCCGCTCGGCGTTTCGAACGAGCTTGAACGCGTGGCGCTGCGCGCAACCGCAAAGCGCCTGGAAGATCGTTACCAGTCCGCAGACGAGATGCTTGAAGACCTCAGGAGCCTCAGCGTTGCCCGCACGGACGTTCAGCCCGCGGTTCCAAGCAGCTCACGGCTTCTCTTGAGCACTGCGCCCGCTGCTGCCGAGGTTTACGTCGACGACGTATTGCGCGGTACGTCGGAGGGGACAAGAGGAAAAATACTGGTCGATGGATTGACCGCGGGCTTGCATACCGTCCGCGTTTTGAAGGAAGGCTACAACGAGTACAAGATCAACGTCGCGCTCGACGAAGGACGCCAAACCGACCTGCAGGTTGCCCTTTCGGCTCGCGCAACCGTAGAGATGCCGCGAGGCGAGAGCACCGCCGCCGGGGGGTTCGGAACCTTGAAGCTCCAGGGCGCGGATGATGTCAAGACAGCCCTGCTTGTAGTCGAGAGCCTCCCAGCGGGCAGCGCCCTATTCATAGGGTCCGAGCAGGTCGCACACGCCGGCGAAGATGGCCGGGCCACTTTGAGGCTCAGCCCGGGCTCGCACGAGATTCGAGCGGCAACGCCTTCGGGCGCGACGGCAACGCGCGTCGTTTCGGTTACGGCTGACGATACCGGCGCGATGAAGACGATGACCCTGCCGCTCACCCAAGCGACGGTGTCGGGCATTGCCACCAGTCGTCCTGGTCAGTCTCGACGGGGAAAACAAATAGCAGCCGCCGCGGTAGTGATTCTGTTACTGGCGCTGGGCGCTGCAGCTTACTTGGTGCTGCGAGGCCCTGATCATCGCGTTCAAGTTGAATCGGTCTCCGTTGCGCCGGCAGGCGTACCAGAGCCGCCGGCTCAGGAGCCGGCTAAGGTTGCGCAGTCCAGCGCTCAAACCGGCGACCAGCAACCAAACGAGGACAAAAAGAGAGCCGCCGAAGAGCGTCGCAAGGCAGAGCAGGATGCCGCGGCTATTGAGGCTCAGAAGAAGGCTAACGAGGCGAAGGCCCAGGACAAGGCTGAGAAGAAAGACGCATCCGCACAACAACCGGCCGCGGCTGTTCCAGCTCCGCAGCCCACCGTTCCAGCTAAGCCGCCTGCCTCCGCGGTTCCCGACCCGGAACCGCCCTCACCCAGTTCCGGGCGCGACGGGTGTGTGTTAGTCACCGTCACGGATGCCGACGGCCAGCCGGTGCCCGGCGTGCGCGTGGGCTTGGTCGATTCCGACGGTCCGTTGAGTCCGCTCGGCGGTCGCACCGGTGAAAAAGGCCGATGGCAGAGTTGTGGTCTGACGCCCGGTCACAGAATCCGCGTCGCAGTGTTAGGGCCTCGCGGCGGAATGCTGGGCACGCAGACGGCCGTAGTCACTGCGGGACGAAACTTCATCGGCATTCGCCTTGATAGGAAGATGGACGAAGCACCCCAATTCCCTCCCAGGAGACAGCGCCCGTTTCGGAGACCCTAAGACTATTTTCGTTCCCCACTCGTCTACTCTCGGCGTTGCATGCGGAATGGCCCGTTTACCATCTAAAAAGTCCTAGTACGCCTTAGCCGATTCTGCTAAGCTGTGATTTTGTGTGCCAAGCGCGATTCGCGTCAATGGCGTATTCATTCTGAAAGGAGCAATAGTCATGGCTAAAAGAGGTTCAGCACGCGCGGTCCGCCTGAACTGCCCGAAGTGTTCCAGCACGTTCACCGTGGTCGCTTTTCTCTCTCAGGGAATCGAGGCGAACGAATACTGGAAGGCTAGAGCTGAAGAGCACGATTGCGCGGCTCACGAGAAGTTGCTTTCATCCGCGCGTTCCGGAGATGCCAGCAAGAATCCGCTTAAGGCTTCGAAGGCTGCCGCCCGAGGCAAGTTGTAATAGTCCGATCTTTGCAGGGCCGGCCGACTGCGCGCCGGCCCTCTCGCTCTTATCGCTCAACGTCGCTCAATCCACAACAAGACAAAAGTACCGCTATTCGGCGGCTTGCACCCTGCCCTTGAGCCGAACGAGAGGCGTGATCTCGATTGGGGCCGGCCGCGTGGCGAAGAATATGGGATCGTCGCTGTAGCCGCGCGAGGCTGCTTCAGCGCCGTCCGTGTGCCGGCCCGCGTGATACGAGCTTCGCACCAGCGGTCCAGCCTCGACATAACGAAATCCCATCGAGAGCGCTTCCGCCTTCAGGTATGCGAACTCATCGGGTGAGTAGTACTTCTCGATGGGTATGTGCCTGGGTGTTGGAGCGAGGTACTGGCCAACAGTCAAGATATCGCAGCCAGTTTCGGCAATATGGCGAAACGTCTCCAGCAACTCGCCGATGGTCTCGCCTAACCCCGCCATCAACCCGGACTTCGTCAGCAGCGGATGCTCGCTCTTCCGCGCCTGAGCTCTTCTCAACAGCTCGAGCGATTGCTCGTACTTCGCATCCGGACGAACGTGCTTGTATAGACGCGCTACGGTCTCGGTGTTGTGATTGAGCACGTCGGGCCGAGCCTCAAGCACGATGTTCAACGCTTCATGGTTGCCGCAGAAATCCGGGATCAGGACCTCAACCCGAGTCGCGGGATTGAAACGCCGAATCCAGCTAATCGTCCGCGCGAAATGAAGCGCGCCGCCGTCGGGCAATTCGTCTCGATTGACGCTGGTGACTACGGCGTGTTTCACGCCGAGTCTGCGGACCGCTTCTCCGACGTGACGCGGTTCGTCCGGGTCGAGCGCGGCCGGCTTTCCTTTGCCCACCGCACAGAACCCGCAATGCCGAGTGCAAATATCGCCGAGTATCATGAAGGTCGCGGTGCCTTCGCTCCAGCACTCGAAGATGTTTGGGCAGCGAGCTTCCTGACAAACGGTGTGCAGGCTCAAATCCTTGACCATATCATTCACGCGATCGAAGCTTTCATTCGCGCGAATCCTTACCTTGAGCCATTCCGGCCGTGGTCCAGTGAGTTTCGGTTTAGCCATAGCGCCTATCCTTGATGAGTCAGATTAATGATGACCAATCGCGTGGCTTCTCACAAGTGCCTGACTCGCGACCCTCACAACGTGGGATCAATTGCGGCCCGGCGGTTTTGCTTTAAGGACAACGCGCCAAACGGCAATCGCAGACGACTGCAAATTCACAACCTGTTAACGCGGTCTTAACAAGCTCGAAACTTCGCCGCGATACTATGCGGTGCTCAAGGGCAATTCCAATAGAGAGTTCGTAGTCCCGCCTTCAAGCGGAAGTTTGTATGACAGACTCTCGGGCAATGCGGTGATAAACTTCCGCCTGAAGGCGGCACTACCAAACATTCTTCACAGGAGTTCATGATGAAATCTGATCGACAGCATTGCAGGCTCTACATACTACTCCTTCTGGCGACATTGTTCTCGCTGAGTCCCTCAGCTCATGCGCAGACTGTTACCGGCGATCAGCGGCCGAAAGGCACGAGCGAGCAGAAGGAAAAAACGCAAGCCGTCTTGCCAGAGGTCGCCAAAACTAAAGACGACGTCGAACAACTAAAATCAAAGCTCGATCAGCTCGTGCTGCTGGTTGAACGTCAACTGCGAACGATAGCCGAGATGGAAAAGCGGCTCAATAGTGTAGAGGGCAAGCCTGCCTCGGCAACTCTGAGTCCCGCGTCGCTGAAGTTGGGTGAGACCGCGGCCGCAACCCTGCCAACCGGTACGAGAACAACCAACACTGATTCGTCAACCCCATCCGCGGCGCCTGCGCAGGGCCAGGCATCACCCATCGAAGCGCGCATCCAAAAAGTCGAGGAACAAGTTCTGAAGCTTGGGCCGATTCGGTTAAGCGGCGATTTCCGGCTACGCTATGACGCGATTCTGCGAAAGGCAACCGAGTCTCCCGACCCGCCGCTTGCGCATATCCAAAACTCTCGAATGCGCTACCGGCTGCGTTTGAATATGGACGCGGATATCACTCCGGCTCTCAGTTTTCACGGACAGCTCTCGACCGGTCCTATCAACAATGCGCTCACCCTGGATCAGGATTTCACGTCAACCGTCGCGCGTCACCCGTTCTTCATCAATGAAGCGTGGATCGACTATCACCCGAACAAGAGCGTCCAGCTTCAAGCCGGCCGCGTCCAGGAAGTCTTCGCCGACAACTCGCGCTTCCTGTTTGATGACGACGTTCGCTTCAACGGATTCAACGAGAAGTTCACGTTCGGAAAAGGGAACACAAGCATTGAGCTGCGAGCCGGTCAGTACTGGTTCTCGAACCCGAACGTTGCGGTCATCACAGCGGGTAGTCCGCTCGCGATCGCAGGCGCCGAGGTGGGGACGATCGGCCGCTCAGCTAATCTGTTTCACCAGGGCTTGTTGTGGAACCAGAAACTCAATGAGCGCTGGAGCCAGCAGCTCGGAGCAGACGTCCAGGTCTTTCGCGAACCAAACCAGATTCAGCTTGCATCAACCGCATCGGGCCTTGTCTTTATCGTCCAGCCCGGGCTCGGACTGGTGCTGTCCGGCCCGATGACCGGCGCGGGGAACGCGACCACCACGTCAGGCGGCGCCATCTATACTGCCGAAGATTTTCATGTTGCGAGGCTCACCTACCGCCTTAATCATTCCGGGTTCCATCTTGGCGAACACGCCTATCCGATTACCTTCAATGTTCAGGGCTCGCGCAACTTCGGGACTGATGCCAACGAGCGCGACGCGATGCTGGCTTCGATTCAAATTGGCAAGCCCACAAAGCGCGGCGATATGTCATTCCTGTATGCGTTGTCGATCAAAGGAGCGAACTCGCTCATCTCGCAGTTAACGGACGATGATCTCGGAACCAGCACGGGGGTGAATCTGCGCACGCACTACTTCCGGTGGGAGCTTGGACTGGCGAAGAAGGTGACGTTGCAGAGTCTGGTGTTTGTGCAAAGGGAGCTTCGCGACAGCGGACAGTTCCCGAGCTTCTTCGTCCCGCTCGGAGCGTTCACGCCGCGGCAGTATCGGTTTCAGGAACAGCTCGCGTTTTCGTTTTGACGCGCTACTGTGGTGTGTACCAGAGAACTAGTGAAGCGGTTCTAAGAGTAGGTTTCGTGATGGATGCGGGACCTTCCAATGAAATTGCCATCTACCAATCTAGAAGCTGGAGTCGTGTATGTGAATATCAAGATCGCCTACTACAACGTCGTGTAGAACTCCACGCGCGCTGGTCAACAAGTAATACAAGGCCCTTGGGTGCTCTATTGCCAAGCGAAGGACGGTATATAGGCCGCCAGCGACTATGATCTTCGATAAGATTTTCATACTAGGTCCGCCGTTCGAATCTCACGAAATTCTTTGACGCTACGACGAAGAATGCTCCCACATTAATATCATATCTTCCCGGCCGGTTCGAGGCGCAATCCTGGAGTTAGTAGTCCTCGGACTACGTGATAAAATGAAGAACGGCCTCAGACAAGGAGCAACATAATGAGCAACTGGGTATTAACGCAGATCGAAGATTGCTTCAAACAATTGTCTACCTCTGAGCAACTGTGGTTGATAGAGCGACTTGTACATCACGTTCATGAAGCCACACTGAAACAGTCTAACGATGTAGACAGAGAACTCGCTCTCATGGCTCTCATGGCTACTGATCCTCAGATTCAAAACGAACTCCGCAGAATTGAGCAGGAGTTTTCTTACGCGGAAGCCGATGGGTTGGAGACAACCTGATGCCCATTCTGGTGATATTTACTTCGTCAATCTGAACCCGGCGGGCGTGGAAAATTTCGGTGTCAAGGTGATACTCCCAAAGAGTCTATGCAGGAGATCGGAGAGGCAAAATGAGCACAATTACAATCAATATTCCCGAATCACTTTTTGACAAGCTCAAAGAAGTGGCGGAGAAAGATCAGAGTACGCCGGAGCATCTCGCAGTGCTGGCCATAGCCGAAAAGCTATCGAGTCTTATGACAGTGGAATATCTGCAAGAGAGAGCAAGGCGGGCAAAGCTGGATCGCTTTGAAGAACTGTTGTCAAAAGTCCCGGACGCACAGCCGGAAGATTTCGACAGGCTTTAGCTCCAATCGAGATTTAGGCTTTCAACACTGCGCGCCTGAGCTATCTGGTGGCCGTTCTGGCTGAGAACGACAGCGCCGTGACTCTTAAAGCGTCCGCGAAAAGCCTACTCTGAACGCGAATCGTTTTTCAGGCGCGAGCAGCGCGCCGTCGGGAACCATCTTCTGCGCGTTCGGGTTCCAAGCGAAGATCAGCCTCAGAGGAATGTTCAACACCGGAATCGGAAGGCGCAGCTCTCCGCCAAGCGACGCACGATAACGTGGAAGGAAATCCTGCCCGGGTTTTAGCGGCTTCATCACAGTCAACACCGTAACCGGCGCGCCTGTAGATTGAATCTCAGTCATCGTTTCGAAGCTTTCTTTGATCAGGGCCCTCGAGTTGAAAGAAGTCCCGATGTCGAAGAACGCTGCGCTTGAAAGCCGCCAGATTATCGGCACTCGATACTCTGCGTTGAATACTACCTGCGTGTCTCCGCCGATGGGACGCACTTCGCTCGAGAGAAAGACTGGGGCGTTGCCTTCGCTGACGACGAAACGTTCCACGCGAGCCAGCGGCGCGATCGAGTTCACATCGAACCCGCGCACTTCGGTTTCTCCGCCAAGAAAGACCCTCCTGAACACAGGCACACCTCTCACCGTCGACAACGCTTGCTGATGAAACGGCTCGCCGAACGCGCGGATGTGCGAGGCACGTATGCGAAGGCCGATAGCCGTTGGCTCACGCTCGCTGTTCTGGTTTCCCAGGGCCCAGAAGCGGCGATAGTCGAAGTACGCTTTCCACGTGTTGAGGCTCCCTCCAAGTGCGCGCGCGCCAAGTTCCGCGCCGAGTGCGAGCCGCTCGCCACCCTGTGGATCAAGCTCACGATCGAGAGTGTCATGCAACAGCAGCGGTGTCAGCGTTGCTACCCGCAAGCCGCCTTGCTCGAGCGAGCGCGGAGTCGTGGTACTAAACAGCAGCGCGTCCGCGAGATTGGTCGAGGTGAATGAGTAGACCAGTCCTGCTCGCGTCGTCGCCGCGATCGTGTAGCGCGATCTGTTGAGCGGAAGAAAAGCGCCGATGCTGCCGCCCGCTGTTCGTTGGACAAAAAGCGGCTCCCGGCCTTGCTCCCGCGTGCTTGCGTTGACGAACTCTAACCGCTCGAAGAAACCTGACAGGTCGAAGCTTAGCGGCAGATTTCCGTAAAGCATGGCCGAGTAGCTGGCCCCTCCGCCTCGCTCGCGAGTGCCCAACCTCGCTCGCCCGATCAGCCTGTCGCCTCTGCCGGTCAGGTTAGTGTTTGCGTAATCAAGCGAGATCAAAGCTCCGCCCGTAGTGCCGCCGCCTCCGCTCATATCGAAGCGCTGACGATCGCGTTCCTTCAGGTGCAGCTCGACGTCTACCAGGCCAGTCGCACCATCGGGTGCCATCACGATATCGTTTTGCTCGAGGGGTTCGAACAATCCGGAGCGGTTGATCTGTACAAGCCCAAATTCCCAGAGCGACTGATTGAAGATGTCACCTTCCGAGAGCGGGATCATTCTCAGGATTACAAAGAGTTTTGTGTGAGTGTTGCCGGTGATTCTCAGTTTCCCGAGTCTGAACTGTTTGGCCTGGGATGCAGTAGCGGGCGCGGAAGAGATTGCCGGAGGAGCAAGCGGCGAAGCTCCGGTCCTCTGAGCCATGCCCGGCGCCGCGGTCGTCGCGATCAGCGCCATTGCTGTGACGATTGTTTTGATGTTCATCAAGTATCGCGACGCGGAGATGTACCGTAGGTTGTCTAACCTGCGGTTTGTTCTGGTCTGCCGAAGGTCTGCCGCAGGTTAGACAACCTACGGTACATTCGGACTCAAGCACGTGCTTCGAACATGGAACGCGGCGAGTTGCCGCCCTTGCCGACTCGTGCGCTTTCAATGCCTCCCGCGGATCGGGTAAACTCGCTCGACGAAAGCGAGCTTGATATGACTGAGAACATCATAGACTGCAAGGTCATCATCACCGGCGCGTCGAGCGGGATCGGGCGCGCGACTGCCGTGCGCTTCCTCGGCGAAGGCGCCAGCGTCGCGCTGGTTGGCCGGCGCGAGACCGCGCTTGAAGACATTGCCTCGGCTTCGGCTAATGGCGGGAAACCCTTCATCATCACGGCCGACCTTTCGGATGAAAAGGAGAGCGAGAGATCCATCGCTCATGCAATCGAGCGGTTGGGCGGGCTCGACGTGCTGGTAAACGCCGCTGGAATCCTCAAAGCCGGGCGCATCGAGGACACGACTCTCGAGCTTTGGGACGAGATGATGAACATCAATCTGCGATCGGTGTTTCACCTGATGAAGCTCGCAGTGCCGCAGCTCGAGCGCTCGCATGGCAACATCGTTAATGTTTCGAGCGTCACCGGGCCGCGCTCGTTTCCAGGAGTGCTGGCTTATTGCGTGAGCAAGGCCGCGGTCGATCAGTTGACTCGCTGCGCCGCGCTCGAGCTTGCGGCGAAAGGTATACGGGTCAACGCGGTCAACCCCGGAGTCGTAGTGACGGAACTTCATCGATCGGGTGGAATGAACGAAGACGCTTATGCTGCGTTTCTTGAACACAGCAAGACTACTCATCCGCTCGGGCGCGTGGGTCGCCCTTCAGAGGTAGCCGATCTCATATACTTCCTGGCGTCGAATCGCGCGAGTTGGATCACGGGAGCTACGGTGAGCATCGACGGCGGCCGGGCCCTCACGTGTGCAAGGTGAAAGGTCAGAGGTCAAAGTCAGAGGGAGGACGGGTGACCGATGACGGAAGACGGTCACCGGTCTCCGGTCCTCCGTCGTCGGTCTATCCGTGGTGCATACAATGCCTTCTCAAACCTCCAAATTCCGGCTGTTTCTTATTGCTCTGATCAGCCTCGCCTTGCATAGCGGCTGCATTTTTCCGCGAGGCCAACGCTATCGCCACTTCACTACCCCGACGCCTTTGCCACAGGGTCAAATCCTGATTCTCGGTTTCATGGGCGGCCGGGAGCCCTGGAACAACGATGACCGCAACGTGCGCAAGTTGGCGCTGAAGCTGCGATCGATGCACGACCCAGCGATTCAGGTCGAGACAGTCGAGAACAAGAAGCGATCACTGGCAATTGAGTTGATCTCCAAAGCGTTTGACCGCAATCGCGACGGCAAGCTAGACGAGCGAGAACGCGCCTCGATCCGGCTGATTCTCTACGGCCAAAGTTTCGGCGGCGCGGCGGTGGTCAAGCTGGCCAGACAGCTCAAGAAGATCGACGTTCCGGTGACCCTGATGGTTCAAGTAGACAGCATCGGACGCGGCGGCCGGGTCATTCCTTCCAACGTCGCTCGCGCCGCGAATCTCTTTCAGCGAAACGGCTGGTTCATTCGAGGCGAGCCCGAGATTCGCGCCGAAGACCCGGCGAGGACCACGATCATCGGCAACCTCAAATACGACTACAGTCACAAGCAGATCGACGTCTCAAACGTTCCATTGATGAAGAAGGCATTCAGGGTCGCACACACCAGAATGGAATATGATCCTGACGTGTGGGCCAAGGTGGAAGAGCTGATTCTGGATTCGCTTAAGAAGTTGCGATAGGAGGGTTCTTAGGGCACTATCGTTCTTGCACGGACATCGATCAATCATCGATCAACTAAGGAGAACCCAAATTGAGGAGCATCAAGATCGCAATCTCGCTGATTTTTATCACGGGGATCGTCGCCACTCTAGCCGCGGAAACGTTCGGTTATCCACCGCTGCTGGTTAAGGCGAAGAAGTTCGGCGCCAAGGACTGCACCTTCTGTCACGTTGATCCCGATGGCGGGCCGCCGTGGAACGAGCGCGGACAATGGATGATCAAGGAAAAAGAGCGGCGAGGCGCGGAAACGGTCGATGTCGAATGGCTGGCCGACTACAAGCCGGGGGTCGAAACTCAGAAACCCGCCGACGCTGCGAAGCCCCCCGATGCGGCGAAGGCCCCCGATGCGGCGAAGGCCCCCGATGCGGCGAAAGCCGATGATAAGAAACCATCGACGCCTGCCGCTAAAGCGGGAAAGGCTGATCCGAAGACATTCGACGACTTCGTTGGCGAGTACGAAGCCCCGATAGGCATCCTTGTCATAACTCACGAGGGTGACAAGCTGTTTGGGCAGCCAGAGGGTGACACTAAGCAAGAGTTGCAGCCGCAAGATGACGGCAGTTTTCTGGTCACCAACGTGAACGCAAAAGTAAAGTTTACGCGCGATGAGAAGGGCAAGGTCATCGAAATCGTGATCAACTTGAACGATCAGGAGATGAAGGGCAAGAAGATCAAGTGAGTAAGGAGCGACAACGGTGGATGAGAAAGCATTGTTCATGAAGTTCTGGGAGCGCGAAGCGCCGGCGACTAGAAAAGTCATCTCGCGCATTCCGCAAGACAAGTCTGACTACAGGCCTGAACCAAAATCACGAACGGCGCGCGAGATCGCCTGGGTGATCGTGATGGAGGAGAAGGTGCTGGCCGAAGGGTTGGAAAAGGGGACGATCGAATGGCAGGAGTTCCCTGCCCCGGCGACGGTCGAGGAGATTCTCGCGACTTACGATCGCAATCACGAGGATCTTACCAAGCGGCTTTATGGGCTTGATAGCGCGGTGTGGGAGAACGAGTTCAGATTCGTCTACGGCGATTATGAAATCTCACGCGGTACAGGCTACCACTTTGGCTGGGAGTTTTTGTTCGATGCAGTACATCACCGGGGGCAGCTTTCGACTTACTTAAGACCGATGGGTTCGACGGTGCCTTCGATTTATGGTCCGAGCGCGGATGAGCAGTCTTGAGCATCAACGTTCGTGGAAATTGAGGTCAAGCCGAGCTTCGGTTATTGGAGCGTAGTCACTGGCCGCAAGCGGTAGAAGAAATAAGATCGATGAGTGATGAGGAGGCCAACTCATCACTCATCGTCTATTAGCCGCCCACTACTTACCATCAATCGAAAACGCGTAGAGCTTTTTGTTCGGCTTGCCGACGCGAAGGAACTGATAACCCGAGCCGACGTAGACCACGCCGTCCACCACCGTAGGCCCGCCGCCAACCGCCCCGCCCGTGTCAAACTCCCATAGCACCTTGCCATCCTTCGCATCGTAAGCGCGTATGAAATTTCGGTTGGTCCCGGCGAACACCAGGCGATTATCACCCGTACCAGTCACTGTAATCGGCCCGAAATTCGCGCCTCCGTCAGGCGCCTTGGTCTGCCAAAGGATCTTGCCCGTCGCGCCGTCCAACGCTGCAACCGATCCCGGACTCGTTCTGTTTGGGAAGGCGGAAACCGCGGCATACACGCGCTCGCCGTCGGTCGCATCGCCGAACTCGATGCCGCCGAGTTTGCCGCCTTGACCCACTTCGGTCTTCCACAAGAGCTTGCCGTCTTTTGGATCGACGGCGAAAAACCAGCCGCTCTTCTGTCCCGCTCCGATGGCGGGCTTTCCGCCCGGGCCTTTGAACACCATCGGAGTCGATCCGAAGTCGACGTCGAGGTCGCTGCATTCGACGAGATTGGCGCAGCCAAACGTCCAGATGTCACCCGGGGTCGCCTGATAAGACCATACGAGCTTGCCCGTCGAAAGCTCGACCGCGACGATGGCGTTTGGAAACTTGGAAGCAGGCGGTGTGTATTGATTGCCTGTGGTGACGTATAGCCGGTTCGCACCAGGATGAATGGTCACCGTCGACCATACCGCGCCTCCGGCCGGGCCCAGGATCGTCACGCCCTTTTTGTCTTTGCCCTGGTCTGTGGGCGCTTCGGGTATCGTGTACCATCGCCAAACCTGACTGCCGGTCTTGGCGTCGAACGCGGCGACTCCGCCTCGAAAGGTGCAGCACTCGTACTTTGGGCCGTACTTCAAGATAGCGCCTTCTTCGTGGGACGCGACTCCGATGTAGATGCGCCCGTTATGATAGATGGGCGATCCGGTCGCAACCGTGTCTTTGTGAGCATCGATTTTGACTTTCCATTTGAGCGCGCCCGTCTTTGCGTCCAGGGCGTGGAGCTGACCCGCGAGGTCGCCGAAGAAGAGAGTCCCGTCGCCGTAAGCCGCACCGCTGCGCGAAGGGCTGCCGCAGTCGTAGTCCCATATTTTGTTGCCGGTCTTCGCGTCGACTGCGTACTCCTTGCCGTCCCACGATCCGAAGTAGACGACGCCACCGACTACGGTAGGCTGCGCCGAAACGTCGCCGCCGGTTTCAAATACCCACTTTGGCTTGAGGCGGCCAACCGTTGCAGGAGTAAGCTGCTTTTCGTTCGCGTTGTAGTGCGAGCCTGCGAGGTCGCGCCCGTACATTGGCCAATCGGAAGATCCAGCTCCATTGCCGCTGACGATCTTGGTGGCGTTGGAACGAGACCCGCGCGAAGCTGAAGATTGGCCCGCGGCAAATGACGCCGCGATCGTACACAACACAAGCACGCAAGTTATCAGGCAAGTCTTAATGCGCATTCGCTGCTCCTTTCGTTTCCACTGCTGATTGCGAGGGGATTAGGTGAGTGATTCTATTTGATTGACATAGGTCTTTCAAGGAGTGGTC